>JBIIDQ010000230.1:0-3511 GCA_044238295.1 Vulcanococcus sp. | reverse complement strand
CAGTGTCAAGCTGGATCCATGCAGCTTGATGAGGACACCGTTGATGGCTGTTGCCGCCGTTGCTACTCCGATCGAATTGATGGCCACCCAGGTGGACAGCGAGACGGTGTCGTTTCCAACGGGCGCGGCAATCTTCAATCGCGGGAAGGCGGCCGATGCGATCTACGGGGTGCGCCGCGGCATCGTGGAAGTGATCAACGCCAACGGCGACAAGCTCTGCTATCGCCCCGGTGAGCTGTTCAGCTACGAGGACATCGTCTGGAACGAAGACGTGCGCCACAACGACGCAGTGGCCCGCACGCCTGTCGAGCTCGTGCGGCTCGATCGACTGCGCTTCCTCAACCTGCTGCATAACCACCCCACCATGGCGATCCTGTTGATCGGCCAGCAGCACGAGCGGCTGCGCGAGCAGCGGGCCAGCGGCACCTGCGCTTACTGAGTAGCGCTCCCTAGCGATCCAGCAGGAAGAGCAGGCTGCGCACCACCTTGGCGGCGAGCACGCTGCTCACGCCTGTGGGATCGAGCATCGGCGCCAGCTCCACCACGTCAGCGGCCACCAGGTTGTGGTGGCGCAGCTCATCCACCAGGGCGGCGAAATCGCTCCAGAGGAAGCCGCCCGGCTCGGGGGTGCCGGTGCCCGCCATCACGGCGGGATCGAACCAGTCGAGATCCACGGTGAGATAGAGGGGCTTGCCGCGCAGGGGCTTCAGCGCTTCGGCCATGCGCTCGATCGCCACCAGGCGGCCCGTCTGCCGCAGCTCGGAAAATTCCTCGCGGGTGCCGCTGCGGATCGCGATCTGCAGCAGTTGTTGGCTGGGCAGCACCTCCAAGCAGCGGCGCATGGCGCAGGCGTGGCTGTGGTGGGCGCCAAGCCACTCATGCCGCAGATCGGCGTGGGCATCAAGCTGCACCAGCACTAGTTCAGGGTGCTGTTCCGCCACCGCAGCCACCGCTCCGGAGCTGATCGAGTGCTCGCCGCCGAGCATGAAGGGTTTGAGACCCAGGGCCAGCACTGCTTCGGTGGCCTGTTTCACCGCAGCCACCACCGGTTCGGGCGCACCGAAGGGGATGTCCACGGCGCCGAGGTCCGCGATGGCGAGCTCCTCCAAGTCGCGATCGAGCTGGGGGCAGTAGCTCTCCAGCCCCGGACTCACCTCCCGGATCGCTGCCGGGCCGAAGCGGGTGCCGGGCCGGAAGGAGGTGGTGCCGTCGTAAGGCACCCCGAACAGGCCCACGCGGCAACCGGCCGGATCGCGCTGGCTGCCCATGTAGATGGCGCCGTCGGTGTCGAACAGGGAGAGATCGGGCATGGCGTGAGGGCTGGTCAGGCGTTGAGGGCCCGCTCGATCGCGGCGGGAATGGCGTCGAAGGCGCCGCGCTGCCATCGGGGGCTCCAGATCTCACAGCCTTCGGCCACGGCAGCGGCGCGGCTGGGATCGGGCTGCAGGTAGCGGGGGCTATCGGTGGCGGCGAAAGTCCAGCTCCACCAGCCGCTCGGGTACATCGGCACCCAGCCGTACAGCGGATCGGCGTGGCCGAATACCTCGCGGATCACCTTCACCGTGTCGATGTGCACCTGGCGGAAGGCCTCGGGCGATTCGCTCTGGGTGGCGAACACGCCGCCGGGCTTGAGGATGCGCCGGCACTGCTCGAAGAAGGCCCGGTTGAACAGGCCTTCGGCCGGACCGGCTGGGTCGGAACCGTCCACAATCACCACGTCGTAGCTGGCATCGGCTGCCTGGGCGGTCCAGGCAATGCCATCGCCCACGGTGAGGTGGAAGCGGGGATCACGCCAGCAGCCTGCGCCCAGGGAGGGCAGGTGCTGCTGGCTCCACTCCACCACGAGCCCATCGATCTCCACCATGTCGAGGTGCTGCACGCCGGCGTGGCGCAGGCATTCGCGGGCGGTGCCACCGTCGCCGCCACCGATCACCAGTATTCGCTCCACCTGGGCGGCTCCGCACAGCGCCGGGTGCACGATCGATTCGTGGTAGTGCCGCTCTTGCCGTTCGGCGGTCATCCAGCAGCCATCGAGCAGCAGGCCTTTGCCGTAGCGCTCGCTCTCGATGATCGTCACCCGCTGGAAGGGGGATTGCTGCTCCGCGATCACGTGGCCGGCCAGGCCGTAGCGCACGCCATCGAAGATTTCATCCACCCAACCGGGCGTCGGGGCGGGAGCATCACTCACAGGGGGGGGCTTGGCTGCTGCTTCCAGCTAAGCCTCCCACCCGCTCGTTGGGGCGGCGTTCGGGAAGGCCACGCTGTAGAAGGCCACACCCTCGTTGCGCCAGCCTTGGTCTATCCAATCGCGGCGTTCCTGGCGGGAGGCGGTGGTGGCGTGCTGGCCATCGGGAGATACGAGCTGCCACACCGGATCTAGGCCCCGTAGAGGCTCTGCGTAGGCGGTGAATACGCTCCCCTTGTTGCGGTAGCCGGCCTGCTCGAGCCGGGTGATCTGGCGGGGGTTAGCGGTGTACACCGAGTCGCTGCGCTGGCTGTTGCGTAGCTCCACCACATCGGCCGTGTAACTGTCATTGGCATTGGCGGCAAACGGCACGTTCACGAGCTCCCAGTCGCCAGAGCTCACCCAGCTGTTGGCCTGGCTGGAGCTGCTGGTGAGGCGCCATTCACCGGTGACCGGATCCCGCAGGCGGAAGGCCACGGCCAGATCATCGGCACTGTCGTAGGCGGCCAGGCTCTGATCGGCCCAGCTCACGGTGGCTGGATCCTTCAGGGCGAACTCCACCCCGATGGTCTGCCCCGGTGAGGGCTGTGTGTAGCGGTAAGCAGGAAGTGGCGCTGTGCCTGGGCCGCCTGGGTTGTAGATGGGGCTGTGGGTACCGAGGCGCGGGTCGGGCAGCACCACGTTCTCCAGGGCGCGGATCGCTTTGGGACTGGAGGCCTTGATGATGAGGTCGAACTGGTTGTCGTGGTCTTCCGAATAGGTGTAGTCGGGGTCGGTGGAGAGGCCGTTGCCCAGATCGGCGATGCCCTTCACCTTGAGAGTGCCTCCTTGCACTTTCACTGAGGTGCCGGCCTCGCCGATGGTGATCGCCGCGCCGTTGGGGCCTTTGGCGGTGAGCTGGAAGAAGCGGGCGAATTCCTGGGGCAGGAAGCCGCTCACGCCATCGGGTGAGAAGCCGCCGGAGGTGAACAGGCGTAGCCGGTAGAGCTTCTCGCTGGTTCCGTAGTACTCCACGCCATGGTTGGCCACGGAGTTGGGGAAGAATGGTGTCGGGTAATCCCCAGCCAGTGAGAGGTGGCTGAGCTTGGCGCCCACCAGGGTGGGGCCATTGAAAGGGTCGTAGGGGTTGTTGCTGCTCTGGCTAAGGCCTGTGCCATCCACCAAGCCATTGGTGGTGATCAGCTGTAGGGGGTTGCCGCCGCCGTTCACCACCTCGAAGCGCACCGGGTGCACGGCGCCCGGCTCACCAGTGGGCAGGCGGTTGGCGAAGTAGCCAAAGGCCACCACGGTTTGGCGCTCGTTGAAGTCGAGGTTGGGGTTCTGGGC
>JBIIDQ010000229.1:0-3516 GCA_044238295.1 Vulcanococcus sp. | reverse complement strand
TCAAACCGTGGTGGTGCGGGGTGTGGGCCTCGATGGTTTCCAGGAGCCCGAGAGCGTGCTGGATTGCGGCAACTCCGGCACCACCATGCGCTTGATGCTGGGCCTATTGGCGGGCCGCAGCGGCCGTCACTTCGTGTTGACCGGCGATGACTCCCTCCGTCGGCGCCCAATGAAACGCGTCGGCGGACCACTGGCGGAGATGGGCGCCAGCATCGCTGGACGCAGCGGTGGCAACCTCGCGCCCCTGGCGATTCAAGGGTGCCAGCTGCGCGGCACCACCATCCTCACACCGGTGGCGTCGGCCCAGGTGAAGAGCGCCATCCTGCTGGCAGCCCTCACTGCAAACGGCCCAACCACCGTGATTGAACCGGTGCAAAGCCGAGACCACAGTGAGCGGATGCTGCGGGCCTTCGGCGCCCAGCTCACGGTGGGAGGTCCCGGTGACACCGAGGTGACCATGGTGCCTGGCAACCGCCTACTCGGCCAAGCCGTGGTGGTGCCTGGCGACATCAGTTCGGCCGCTTTCTGGCTGGTGGCGGGCGCCATCACCCCCGGCGCTGATCTCACCGTGGAAAACGTGGGGCTCAACCCCAGCCGCACAGGCATTCTCGATGTGCTCGAGCAGATGGGTGCGCGCATCGAGGTGCTGAACCAACGCGATGTGGCCGGTGAACCGGTGGGGGATCTGAGGGTCACCTATGGGCCCCTGCAGGCTTTTGAGATCGGCGCCGAGCTGATCCCACGTCTGGTGGATGAGATTCCCGTGTTAGCCGTGGCCGCCTGCTGCGCTGAAGGCATCAGCCGCGTGACCGGTGCAGAAGAGCTGCGGGTGAAGGAAACCGATCGGCTGGCGGTGATGGCGCGTCAGCTGGGAGCCATGGGCGCCCAGATCGAAGAATTCGCCGATGGGATGTCGATCCAGGGCGGCGTGCAGCTGCGCGGCGCCGAGGTAGACAGCGAAACCGACCACCGGGTGGCGATGAGCCTGGCCGTGGCGGCCCAGATTGCTAGCGGCAGCACCCAGCTGCATCGGCCCGAGGCGGCCGCCGTGTCGTACCCCACCTTCTGGGATGACCTCGAACGGCTCCAGGCTTGAACCCCGGCGCACCGCCGACGGCAGCTTCAGCCTGTTCAGCAGCGAGTTCGGCGAGGCCTTTCACAGCGGTCTCGGCGCCCTTGAGGAGGCCCGCCAGAAATTTGTGGCGCCGGCTGCTCTGGATCGCTGGCCTCCAGGCAGCTGTATCCAGGTGCTGGATGTGTGTGTTGGCACGGGGTGTAACACCGCTGCACTCTTAGAGGCCTGCAAGGCCCGAGGCCTCCCCCTCAACTGGTGGGGATTGGAGCTCGATCAGGAACCGCTCAAGCTGGCTCTAGCGGATGCCGGCTTCTGCAGCCAATGGCAACCCGGCACAACACAACAGCTGCAGCAGCTCTGCCACTCCGAGCGGATGCTGTGGGGCGATGCTCGCCAACGCCTGCCCGAAGTGCTGCAGCACCAACGCGGGCAACTGGATCTGGTGTTGATGGATGCCTTCTCCCCGAGCCGCTGCCCGCAGCTCTGGAGCCTTGAGTTTCTGAGCGCGCTGGCGGCGCTGCTGAAGCCCAACGGTCGACTACTGACCTATTGCAGTGCTGCAGCGGTGCGCAAAGCCATGCGCCTCGCCGGCCTCCAACTCGCCAGCATTGCAGCCCCCTCTGGCCTGGTGCTCCAAAGCAGCGACTGGAGCGGCGGCACTGCTGCCAGTCCGGGCCCGCTGACTGGTGATCCACAGCTCAGGGGCCTGAGCGCGATGGAAGAGGAGCATCTGCTCACGAATGCAGCCGAGCCTTACCGCGACCCCAGCGGTGCCGCGGAACGCTCCACGATCCTGCGGGAGCGGCAGGAGGCCCAGGCAAAAGCGATGGCGAGCGGCCTGGTGGAAGGCACTGGGGCCTGGCGCCGGCGCTGGGGTGTGGGCTCCAGCCACCACCAGTAGATTCCCGGCCAGTTATGCCCGATCGCTGATGCTCGCCGTTGCCGTGTTGGCCGCCGGAAAGGGCACCCGCATGAAGAGCGATCTACCCAAGGTGCTGCAGCCCTTGGCGGGCTCCACCCTGGTGGAACGGGTGCTGGCCAGCTGCAACAGCCTCGCTCCGCAGCGCCAACTGCTGATCGTGGGCCACCAGGCTGAGCGCGTGGAGCAATCGCTTGTTCATTGCCCTGGGCTGGAGTTTGTGCTGCAACAGCCCCAGAACGGCACCGGCCACGCCGTGCAGCAACTGCTCGAGCCCCTGGCTGATTTTGAAGGTGAGCTACTGGTGCTCAACGGCGATGTGCCGCTGCTGCGCGAGCAAACGATCACCAACCTGCTGGAGCGCCATCGCAGCAGCGGTGCGGCCGTCACCCTGCTCACTGCACGCCTCAGTGATCCCACCGGCTACGGCCGCGTGTTTGCCGATGCAGACGGCCAAGTTTCAACAATCGTGGAGCACCGTGACTGCAGCGAGGAGCAGCGCGCGAACAACCTCACCAATGCGGGGATTTACTGCTTCAGCTGGCGCCAGCTGGCGGCCGTGTTGCCGCAGCTGAGGACCGATAACGACCAAGGCGAGCTCTATCTCACCGACACCGTGGCCATGCTCAGCCCGGCCATGCATGTAGAGGTAGCCGATGCCGATGAAATCAACGGCATCAACGACCGGCTGCAACTGGCCCAGTGCGAGGCGGTGATTCAGGAGCGGCTGCGGCGCCACTGGATGACAGAAGGCGTGACCTTTGTGGATCCCCTCAGCTGCACCCTCAGCGACGGCACCCGCTTCGGACGCGATGTGGTGGTGGAGCCACAATGTCATTTCCGGGGCTACACCGTGATCGGCAGCGGTTGCCGCATCGGCCCCGGCACCCTGATCGACAACGCCCGCATCGGCGATGGGGTGGAAATCCTCTACTCCGTCGTGCGCGATGCCGTAGTGGCCAGTGATTGCGCGATCGGCCCCTACGCCCAACTCCGTCCTGGCGCCGATCTAGGCGCGGGCTGCCGGGTCGGCAACTTCGTGGAAATCAAGAAGAGCAACCTGGCGGCAGGCTGCAAGGTGAACCACCTCAGCTACATCGGCGATGCCGATCTAGGAGCCGACGTGAACGTAGGGGCCGGGACCATCACCGCCAACTACGACGGTGTGAACAAACATCGCACCGTGATCGGAGCAGGCAGCAAAACGGGAGCTAACAGTGTGCTTGTCGCACCGATCCAGCTGGGCGCCAATGTGACCGTCGGCGCCGGCTCGACGCTCACCAAGGATGTTCCCAGCGGCGCTCTGGCTCTCGGGCGCGCCAAACAGCTTGTGAAAGAACACTGGCAAGCACCGGCCTGACACGGTCAGCCAACACCAGCAGGTTTGCTGCTACAGCGCAGGTAGCAGCGGAATCAACCGCTCCAAACCGATGCCGCGACTCGCTTTGAGCAGGAGCACATCTCCCGGCTCAAGCCAGTCGCCCAGGGGGCCTGCAGCCTGCTCCGGTTCAGCCACCACGGC
>JBIIDQ010000228.1:0-3518 GCA_044238295.1 Vulcanococcus sp. | reverse complement strand
CCGCAAACGGCATGTCCGATCCGCCGGCGTTGTTCCAGGCGTTGCTGGATCTGCAACGCCGCTTCGGAGCGGAACTGGCCGACCCGTTGGAGCACACCCTGGAGCGCTGCCGTCCCCAGTGGCTGTTGGCCTGGCCTGATGGCGCCGGCGATCGGGCTCTGACCTCCACGGCCTGGAGCTGGCTCGGCGCCGCGGGTGATGTGGGCGTGCGGGCTGAAGCGGCAGCAGCTGTGGGCGGTCCATCGATGACCCTGGCGCGGGCTGGCCTGCGGGCCCTGCAATGCCACGACACCCCTGAACGGGAAGCGGCGATGGCGGCGTTTCACGATCGCTGGCACGGCAAGCCGGTGATCCTCGACGCCTGGTTCGGCCTTCAGGCCTCAGCCCCCTTTGGTGATGGGGTGGCCCGGGTGCAGGCCCTCATGGAGCATCCGCGCTTTGATCCAGCTGCGCCCAACTCGATCCGCGCCGTGCTGGGGGGCTTCGCAGGCAACGTGGCCCAGTTCCACGCCCTCGATGGCCGTGGCTATCGCTTCATGGCCGAGCAGATCGCTGAGCTGGATCGGCGCAATCCGATCACGGCCTCTCGGATGGCGAAGGTGTTCAGTCGCTGGCAGAGCTACGGCCCAGAGCGCAGTGCTCGCATGCGCGAAGCCCTTGAGCAGCTGGCCGCAGCCACGCTCTCGGCTAACAGCCGTGAGGTGGTGGGGCAATGCCTGGGGTTGGCTTAACGGGACTTGCTCGGAGCAGGGGGTGGAGGGTTGAAGAGGCCCTGGTGCAGTCGCCCGAGGGCCTGACGGCGGGCTGATCCACCCTCAGGGCCTGCATGGATGCCCCAAAGCCCTTCCCAATAGAAATAGATCACGCCATGGCCCCGGGCTGCGGCCAGCCGCACCTTCTCGCTCAAGGTGGTGATCGGGGTGGTGCGTCCGCCGAAGCCGGAGAGGATGCCGATCTCCACGGGGATCCCCCAGCCGCTGGCCTTCACCAGGGCCGGTTGTTGCAGATCCCGCTCGAAGCCCTGCAACGAGTAGGCGTAGTTCTGCACCACCAGCTCATCAATCAGTCCGCCCAGGGCCCAGAGCTCCCAGTCCTGCAGCCAGTGGTTGTAAGCGAAGCGGAAGGGGCCGGGGGAAAGGCTCACGTAGGGACTGCCCTGACCGCTGCGCTTCAAGGTGGCGCGCAGCTCCCGCAGCAGGCCGCTGAGCTGTCGGCGTCGCCAGCTCATCCAGGTGCGGTCGGTGTGGTTGTCCGGTGGTTGAACCCCCTGCTCCCGTTCGTAGAGACCGCGGGTGAAGGGGTCGTAGCCCAGCTCCACAGGCCAGGCGAAGTGATCGTCGAGCTGGATGCCATCCACCTTGCAGCGCTGCACGATCTCTCCAATCAGACCCAAAAACCGTTCGCGCACGCCGGGGTGGGCCGGATTCAGCCACACCATCTCCTTGCCGTGCATGACCACCGTGCTGCTGCCATCACGTTTTTGAAGCACCCACTCCGGGTTTTGCCGCACCACAGCGGCATCGGCGGGCTCCATCAGTCCGTACTCAAACCAAGGGATCACTTGCAAACCGCGCCTGTGGGCGGCGCTGGTCATGTGGCAGATCGGGTCATGGCGGCTGTTGGCCTGAAGCAGGGCTGGTTCGAGCGGCGCCCAGCGGCTGCGGTGAAAGGTGGTGCCTCGGCTCCATACGTTTGGGTAGAGCGTGTTGAAGCCGGCGCTCGCCAATTCAGCGACGGCCCGATCCAGACGCGCCGGTTCGTAGTAGAGCGGGCTAGGGCTGTTGGTGAGCCAGACCCCCACTCGGCGCTGCTCAGCCCTGGTGGCACCAGGCAATAGGGCCGTAAGGGTCAGCAGCGCTGCGGCGATGGATCGCCGCCTTTGGCCCTGGCTCACCGGAACATCGAGCTCACGGAGCTTTCCTCATGGATGCGCCAGATGGCTTCGCCGAGCATGTTGGCCACCGACAGCACCTGCAGCTGCGGGAAGCGGCGATCCTCCGCCATGGGGATCGAATTGGTAACGATCACTTCTTCAAAGAGCCCGGGAGCCGAGAGGCGCTCAATCGCAGGCCCTGAGAACACGGCATGGGTGGCACAGGCCAGCACGCGGGTGGCGCCGTTTTCGCGTAGCAGTCGTGCACCGGCACAGATGGTTCCTCCTGTGTCGATCATGTCGTCGATCAGGATCGCCGTACGCCCAGCCACATCGCCGATCACCGTGAGGCTCTCGGCCACGTTGTGGCCAGAGCGGCGCTTGTCGATGATCGCCAAGGGGGCGTCGTTCAGGCGTTTGGCAAAGGCGCGGGCTCTTGCCACGCCGCCCACATCGGGCGACACCACCACCACATCGCCGAAGTCGCGCCCAGCCAAATAGTCCACCAACACCGGTGAGCCGTAGATGTGGTCGCAGGGGATATCGAAGTAGCCCTGGATCTGGGCGGAGTGCAGGTCCATGGCGAGCACCCGATCGACCCCTGACACCGCCAGCAGGTTGGCCACCAACTTGGCGGTAATCGATTCGCGGCCAGCCGTTTTGCGGTCGGCCCGTGCGTAGCCGTAATAGGGGATGACGGCGGTGATCTGACGGGCAGACGCCCGCTTGCAGGCATCCACCATCACCAGCAGCTCCATCAGGTGATCGTTCACCGGAGCGCAGGTGGGCTGGATCAGGAACACGTCGCAGCCGCGTATCGATTCCTGGATCTGGATGTAGAGCTCGCCGTCGGCGAAACGTTTGATCACCCGGGGGCCATCAGGCACCCCCAGGTAGGCGCCGATTTCCCTGGCCAGGGCTTGATTGGCAGTGCCGCTAAACAGCCGCAGCCTGCGGGTGTCATGGGCCGCCTGCGCCTGATCGACCCGTTCTGCGGTCAGGAAACTGGTCACGGCGGCCGCTGGCGCGAACGGTGGAACCCCGATCGTAGAAGCCACCCGGTTCCCTGGCTTCACCTTGCTGATGACCTCATCCAGTTCTTCTGGCCAGAGCACCGGCCCTGCCTGGCCTTCCGCGGGGCTGGTGCTCGTGGCACCGGGCGGGGTGAGCGCAGCTGAAGGCCAGCGCCTCGCCGATCTGCTTGGGCTGCGTTTGCTGGCCTGCGGCGCAGAGCCACACGTTGACCCCAACGCCGCCTTGGCTGACTTGGCGCAGGAGCCGGGCGGTTGGTTGCTCCCCTTAGGGGTGGATCCCGGTGCTGCTCTCGAGCAGCCGGGATGCTGGAGCGAAGCACTGGGGGCTTGGCGCCAGCCAGTGGTGGTGCAGCTGCCTGCAGCCGTGGCCGCGGCCGGCCCAGCTCGCGCCTACGTGGCCCTGCTGCATTCCGATGGGGTGCCGCTGGTGGGAGTGCTGCAGCTGGGCGAGCCCTGGCAGCCGGAGCAGCGGCGTGTGGATGGTCTTCCCTGGCTGGGATGTCTGCCGGTGGAGGAGGCGAGTGCTTCAACGGATCCAGTTCAGGCCCGCGAGGCGTTGCGCCTGAATCTGTTGGCCCGTTGGCAGCTCAGTTCGGCCAGGGGCGCTGGGC
>JBIIDQ010000227.1:0-3529 GCA_044238295.1 Vulcanococcus sp. | reverse complement strand
GTGGTTTTGGTTTGGATCCGCTACAGCTTCCCCATCGAGCAATTGCAGATCGGCTCCTACCGCCGTTAGTACCTGCGCCACAGCAATCTGAGCCGCTGGCCGGGCGAGTCGGTACCCCCCTTGCCGCCCCCGCCGTGCATCGAGCAGGCCGGAGCGCCGCAGCTGCAGCAGCAGTTGTTCGAGCATGGGCGCTGGTAGGCCTTGACTGGACGCGATGTCCGTCACGGATCGCCAGCGAGTGGGCTCCTGGGCCAGTTCCAGCAGCGCCTGAAGCGCCTGCTGTCCGCTGCGGCGCAGCAGGCTCATCCCCGCTGGGCGAGCCGCTCCAGCACCTGCTCGAGCGCGTAGCCGAACAGGGCGGGATCGGGATCGCTCTGGCCCACATCCGCTAGGCCCAGCTCAGCCCAGCGTTCATCCAGGCGCGCTTCCAGCTCAGCCGGCCGGCTCAGTGGCTCTCCCCAGGGATGGTTGCGCTCCGGGCCCAGCTTGGTGGTGGCGTCGATGGCCAGGCGACCCCCGAGCCCCAACTGTTCGCTGGCGAAGTCAAGGGTGTCGAACGGGGTGTTCTCCACCACGATCAGGTCGCGCTGGGGATCCACCAGGGCGCTGATCGCCCAGATCACCTGGCGCGGGTCGCGGATGTTGATCGCCTTATCCACCACCACCACAAATTTGGTGTAGGTGAACTGAGGCAGGGCGGTCCAGAACGCCATCGCGGCGCGCTTGGCCTGGCCGGCGTAGGCCTTGTCGATCGCGATCACGGCCAGCTTGTAGCTGAGGCCCTCCATCGGCAAGAAGAAATCCACGATCTCCGGGATCTGCTGCCGCAGGATTGGCGTGTAGATGCGGTTGAGGGCGATGGCGAGCATCGCGTCTTCCTTGGGAGGCCGGCCGCTGAAGGTGGTGAAGTAAATCGGGTTGCGGCGCTGGGTGACGCACTGGATCCGCACCAGCGGTGAATCCTCCACGCCGCCGTAAAAGCCCATGTGATCGCCGAAGGGGCCATCGGCCAGTTCTTCGCCCGGGGTGATCGTGCCCTCGAGCACCACCTCGCTGTGGCTGGGCACCTCCAGGTTCACGGTTTTGCACTTGGCCAGCCGGACGCCTTCTCCGGCGTAGAGACCCGCGAACAGCCATTCGCTCAGCTGCACAGGGATCGGTGTGGCCGCCGCCATCACAAGCAGCGGATGCACGCCGATGGCGATGGCGATCTCCAGCTTTTTGCCCATGGCCGCCGCCTTGCGCAGGTGGCGGGCACCGCCGCGCACGCTCAGCCAGTGCACGGTCATGGTGTTGATCGACTGCTGCTGCAGCCGGTACACACCCACGTTGGGAGTGCCGGTTTCTGGGTCCTTGGTGATGACCAGGCCCAGGGTGAGGATGCGGCCGCCATCGCCCGGCCAGGGGCGCAGCAGCGGTAGGGCATCGAGGTTCACGGCCTCGCCCTTGAACACCTCCTGCCGGCAAGGCGGGGTGAGATCGAGATCAGGTCTGGCCTTGAGCACGTCCAGCAGCACCGAGCCGAAGCGCACCGCTTCGCGGGCTCCCTTGGGCGGGCGCGGCTGCTGGAGCAAAGCGAGCCGCTCGCCAAGGGCTTCGAGCTCATCGGGCCGCTCCATGCCCATGCTCCAGAGCACCCGCTCCTGGGTGCCCATCAGGTTGATCGCCACCGGCATCGAGGAGCCGAGCACGTTTTCGAACAGAAGAGCCGGTCCGCCGTAGCTGAGCACCCGATCGGCGATCGCCGCCAATTCCAGATCGGGATCCACCGGCGCAGTGATACGGCGCAGCTGGCCTCGCTCCTCCAGCAGTTTCAGGAACCCGCGTAGGTCGCGCTGCGAGCCCATCAGCCTCAATCCACTGCCATGCGGTGCTTACTGTGACGCACCCCACCCGCCGCTGTGGCCGTGCAAATTTCCTACTTCCATACCTCTGAATGCGTGCCGGCGGTGGTGCCCGTGGCCGAGGGAGGCCCCGACGCGGCTGTGGTGATCGATGTCCTGCGCGCCACGACCACCATTGCCTGGTCGCTGCAGAACGGTGCCGAGGCGATTCAGGCCTTTGCGGATCTGGCGGAACTGGATCGCACGGCGGTGGCCTGGCCGGAAGAGCGGCGTCTGCGGGCTGGTGAGCGCGGCGGCAAACGGGTGGAGGGCTACGACCTGGGTAATTCGCCCTTGGCGGTTACGCCCGATCTGGTGGGGGGAAAACGCATTTTCATGAGCACCACCAACGGCACCCGCTCGCTCGAGGCGGTGAAAGCGGTGCCGCTGCTGGTGACGGCCTGCCTGCCGAACCGCACCGCCGTGGCTCGCCGCTTGATCGAGCGCGAATGCCAGCGGGTCTGGATCGTGGGCAGCGGCTGGGAGGGCGACTATTCCCTTGAAGACAGCCTCGCGGCTGGAGCGGTGGTGTCTGCCGCCCTGGAGCTTGCGGTGTCGCCCCATGTGGGCGTGCGCTGCGCGAATGACGAGGCCCTCGCCGCGTTGGCTCTCTGGCAGCAGTGGCATCACGACACCGAAACCTGTCTGCGCGCCGCCAGCCATGGTCAGCGCCTGATCGGCATTGGCAATCACGACGCCGACTTTGCCTGCTGCGCTTCGGTGGACAACCTCACGATCGTTCCCACCCAGACCAGCCCGGGCGTCCTACAGGCGGCGTGAGCCCCCTTGCCGCAGCCCTTACAGTGCCCGGGTCGGCAAAACACAAGCGGTGACAAGCTTTCTGGCAGCAGCGATTCAGCTCACCAGCACCGCTGATTTCGAAGCGAATTTCGCAGCGGCAGAGGAACAGATCGACCTCGCCGCTCGCCGCGGCGCTGATCTGGTGGGTCTGCCCGAGAACTTCGCGTTTATGGGCGAAGACGCGCACCGATTGGAGATTGCACCTCTGCTGGCCGAGCGCGCCCAGCAGTTTTTGATCACCATGGCGCGTCGCTACCAGGTCACGCTCCTCGGGGGCGGCTACCCGGTTCCGGCAGGGGAGCGGCTCACCAGCAACCGCGCCGAATTGGTGGGTAAGGACGGTCAGATCTTGGCCCGTTACGACAAGATCCATCTCTTTGATGTGGATCTGCCCGACGGCAACACCTATCGCGAGTCCGCCACCGTGCAGCCCGGTCAGGAACTGCCGCCGGTCGTTGAGGTCCCAGGCCTCTGCCGCATTGGTCTCTCCATCTGTTACGACGTGCGCTTCCCGGAGCTGTATCGCTACCTGGCGGGAGCCGGTGCCGACGTGCTGTTCATTCCGGCGGCTTTCACGGCTTTCACGGGCAAGGATCACTGGCAGGTGCTTCTTCAGGCGCGCGCGATTGAGAACACCGCCTACGTTCTGGCCCCCGCGCAGACCGGCAACCACGGCGGTCGTCGCCAAACCCATGGCCATGCCCTGGTGATCGATCCTTGGGGAACCGTGCTCTCAGATGCCGGCAGCGGCCCTGGCCAGGCGGTAGCGCCGGTGGATGTGCAGCACCGCCAGCGCATTCAGGCCCAGATGCCAAGCCTCCAGCACCGCCGGCCGGCCCTGTTCT
>JBIIDQ010000226.1:0-3546 GCA_044238295.1 Vulcanococcus sp. | reverse complement strand
AGCCTTTTGGCCATGGGCCAACGGCAGATCGGCGTTGCCGGTCTTGGTCACCTTGAGGGTGCCGTTGTCGAGCACCAGCCAGGCCCAGCCGCTGCCGAACTGGGTGGCGCCGGCGGCCTTGAACTCCTCAACAAACTTCTCGAAGCTGCCGAAGTCGGCATTGATCTTGTCGAGCAGAGCGCCGCTGGGGGTGCCGCCGCCATTGGGCTTGATGCACTGCCAATAGAAGCTGTGGTTCCACACCTGAGCGGCGTTGTTGAACACGCCGGCCTTGCTGGCATCACCTGCCACGGCGGTGATGGTGTCTTCCAGGCTCTTGGTTTCCAGCTCGGTGCCGGCCACCAGGTTGTTGAGGTTGGTCACGTAAGCGTTGTGGTGCTTGCCGTGGTGGAACTCAAGGGTCTGGCGGGAGATGTGGGGCTCGAGCGCATCGAGGCCGTAGGGCAGCGCAGGCAGCGTGTGAGCCATGGGACGTGGGGTCGTGCTGGATGAAGCCGGCCAAGTGCCGGTCGGTTCGGCATCCTAACGATCGCTTCAGGTTTCGTAAGTCGCGAGAACCGAATCCCCGCAGGCCCTGCTGGGTCTGTGCTCAGCCTTTGATCTCCAGCAGTTCCACCTCAAAGATCAAGGTGGCGTTGGGGGGGATGACACCGCCGGCGCCGCGCTCGCCATAGGCGAGGTCGGGGGGGATCACCAGCTTGCGCTTACCGCCCACTTGCATACCGGCCACACCCTCATCCCAGCCTTTGATCACGCGGCCGGCACCCAGGGGGAACGAAAAAGGACCACGGCCGTAGCTGCTGTCGAACTCTTTGCCGTTCTCGAGGGTGCCCCGGTAGTTCACCACCACGGTTTGGCCGCTTTGGGCTTCGGGGCCATCACCCAGCTGGAGATCGGTGATGCGGAGCCCGCTCGGGGTGACGCGTTCTTTGGCCACCACCATTTCTCCACCAAGGGCGGAAGCACCGGAGTTGGCGATCTGATCAGGGCTGCCGGCGTCGTTGGCCATGGTGAAAAGAGTGGGGTTGGGGTCTTCGGGATCCAGTTCGAACTGGCCACGTACAGCTGCTGGCATCGCCGCCGGGGCTGAGAGCACTGCAGCGGCCTGGGCCGTGGGTTGCGCCTGAACGGTCGACGGCGAGATGAGCTGACTGACGAGGGCCAGCACCAGGCAGGCCACACACACAGCTGAACTGATCAGGATGTCGCGCATGGGCTGGTTGGATCGCAGCGATGGCGCGATTCTGCCCCAGCTTCAGTCGGGCAGATCCCCGTAGCTGCTGTTGGTGTTTGCGGCATCGTCGCTGCGCAGGCGCCGTAGTTGTTGTTCAAGGCGATCAATGCGTCCCCGCAGTTCATCCACCTCCCTCTGGCGCGCCAGGCCTAAATCCTGCAGGAGGTGATCGAGGTTGCGCTCCACCTGGCGTTCGGTTTGTTTCTCCAGCTCGGGGTTCTCACCCCGCAGGCTGGCGAGCACGTCATCCACCAGAGCCGTGGCCTGACTCGGATCCAGCCGGCCACTGCTGACCCAGGCCTGGGTGACACCCCTCAACCGCTCAGACACCAGCGATGTGGTGCCAAGCCCACGCACCAGTAGCTGTTGCAGGGGGTTGCTGGTATCCATGGCCGCCGCTGTTGAAACGCTTTGTTCAAACCATGGCGCTTCCTAGGGTCTATGGCCATGGCAGGCAACCGGCCGTTGTGGAGATGGTGGATCGCTCTCGTGGGCGGCGCGCTGGCGGGAGCGGCGTTGCCTCCATGGGGCTGTCCGCCGTTGTTGTGGCTGGCGCTGCTGCCTTTGTGGGCTTTCGGCCCGGGGCCCGCTTTGGTTTGGGGAGCGGCTGCCGTGCTGGTGAGCCACCGCTGGTTGCTCTGGCTGCATCCTCTGGATTGGGTCGGGGTGCCGTTGCCCCTCAGCCTTCCCCTCTGCCTGCTGCTCTGGCTTGCCATCGGCTTGATGGGAGCAGGCTTAGTGGGGTGCTGGCGATGGCTGGTTCAGCGTCTCGGAGCTGAGCGCCTCAGCACTGCTTGTGTGACGGCATCGCTTTGGGGGCTGGCGGAGGTTCTACTGGCGAAAGGCCCACTGTTTTGGATCGGCCTAGGCAGTGCAGTGTTGCCGGGGGATCGAGCGCTGGCGGGACTGGCGCAGCTGGTGGGCGCTGGTGGACTGGCGGCACTGCAGCTGCTGCTGAGCTGGTGGTTGTGGCGATGGTTGTCGAGCCTGGTCGCGCAACGCTCAGGAGCTGGGCGTTCGGCGCTGGCTTGGCTAGCGCTGGTGCTGCTGCTGCATGGCTGGGGCTGGTGGCTGGTGGCAGCGGAGCAGCGGGTTGCTGAGGCGGCGGATCGATCCCTGTCACTGCTGGTCTTGCAGCCGGCGATCCCCACCCGGGAGAAATTCAGCTGGCTTCAGCAGCAGGCCCTCAAGCGTCGCTTGTCTGCCGCGCAGGGTCAGGCAGAAGCGCTTGGAGTGGATGCCCTAGTGCTTCCGGAAGGAGCGCTGGCCCTTGGCGAACCGTTGCCCCGGGCTGCTGGTGTGGAGGTGTTGAGCGGTGGGTTCCGCCAACGCGGGGAACGCCTCCACAGCTCGCTGCTTCGGTTCGCGCCCGGCTCGTTGACGGCTGATCAGGCCCTCGATAAGCACAGGCTGGTACCCCTGGGTGAGTGGATCCCTGCTCCTCAGTGGTTGGCCTGGAGTGGTCTATCCGCTGTGGGTGGGATCGATCCGGGTGCAGCGTCACGCCTGCTGCCACGGACTGGGGGAGCTGTTGGGGTTGCCATTTGCTACGAGCTGGCCGATGGCACGGCCCTGGCTGCAGCGAGTCGTGAGGGGGCGCTTTGGCTGTTGGCTAGCGCGAATCTTGATCCTTATCCCAGCCAGCTTCAGCGCCAATTTGAGGCATTGGCCCAGTTGCGCGCCCTGGAATCCAGTCGCTGGCTGGTCAGTGCTGCCAACACCGGTCCCAGCCTTGTGGTGAATCCAGCTGGGGAGGTGCTTCAGCGCTTGCCAGCTGGAGCAGCGGGCACCTTGGCGGTGACGATCAGTCAGCGAAAAACGGTTACGGCCTACGGACATCTGCGGGAATGGCCGTTGCTACTGCTCGGCCTCGCGGGCGGCACAGCTCGACTCCGTTTCGGAATGAGACAATCTTGAGACATTCTTGAGATTGCCTGTGTCTCCGCTCTCTCGGGCTTTGGCGTTGCTGATTGGCTCAGGTGTATGGATCGGATTCGCTGGCTCGAGCCTGGCGGGGCAGGAGCCGTTGCGTCAGGAGGCACAGCTGCTCGAGCAGCTGCGTTCTCTGGGAGTGGGTGTGACCCAGGGGGCTGACTGTGGAGCTCCGCAGCAGCTCGCCACCTACAACATGGGCGCCAATGTGCTGTGTTTGAGCGATGCGCTACTGAGGCGGCCGGCTGAGCGAAGCAAGGTGCTGCATCACGAGTTGGTCCATGTGGTGCAGGACTGTCTCGATGGCCTCGACACGTCAACGTCCATGACCCTGGTTGATGGTCTGCGCCGTGCTGGCGATCTCACCGAGCGGCAGCTCA
>JBIIDQ010000225.1:0-3552 GCA_044238295.1 Vulcanococcus sp. | reverse complement strand
AAGATATTGCAACTCATTCGCAATAGTGAATCGCCGATGGGCGCATCCTCCCGACTGATCGATCTCCCCCCTGGCGCATCGGCCACGGTTTGCGCTGTGGCGGCGGATGCCGGCCTGCGGCAACGCCTCGAAGCCCTCGGCTTGCGGCCTGGTCAAGTGGTGCAGGTCCTGCGGCGTGGCTGGTGGTCGGGCCCGGTGCACGTGCGCGTCGGCATGACCGAACTGATGCTGCGCCGACGTGATGCGGCCCGAGTGAGCCTGGCGGCGTGAGCACGATCGCCGTCATCGGCATGCCCAACACGGGCAAATCGACCCTGTTCAACCGGCTCACCGGCCACCACGCCCATATCGGCAACTGGCCCGGTCTCACGGTTGAGCTGATGCAAGCGGATCTCCAACTCTCGGGACGCACCCTTCAGCTGGTTGATCTGCCAGGCATCTACGACCTGCGCGGCCACAGCGAAGACGAAGCGGTGGTCCGCCGCTTTCTCGAACGCACCCCAGTGGACCTGGTGCTGGTGGTGCTCAACGCCAGCCAGCTCGATCGGCAGCTGCGGCTGGCGCTGCAGGTGCAACGCCTGGGCCTACCGGCGCTGGTGCTGCTCAACATGGCTGACGAGGCCAGCCGCTTCGGGGTTCAGATCAACACCGAAGCCCTGAGCGCGGAGCTGAAACTGCCAGTGCAGCTACTCAGCGCGAAATACCGCCAGGGGATCGACACCCTCCAGCACTGCCTGGTGCACCAACTCGATGCCCTGCAAGAGCCAGTCACAGCGGTGCAGCAGCTCGAACCGCGGCTGGCCGCAATGGATGCTGAGCTCGATGCAGCCATGGCCGCACTCGTGGAGCGGAGCATCACCCTGCCTGGCCGCTGGCGCGATCAGCGCACCCGGCGGCTGGATGCGGTGCTGCTGCACCCACTGCTTGGCCTACCGCTGTTCTTCCTAGCGATGGCCCTGATGTTCCAGGCCATCTATGCGATCGGTGTGCCGGTGCAAGAAGGCCTGGCCGGCCTGCTCGACCAGTTCGGCCAGCTGGTGCTCAAACCTCTTCTGGCGCCCCTCCCCAACCTGCTGCAGGGATTCCTATTGGAGGGCCTCTATCAAGGCCTAGGCACCGTGATGGCCTTCCTGCCGGTGATCGCCCTGTTCTTTCTGGCCATGGGCGTGGTGGAAGACAGCGGCTACCTCTCGCGGGCGGCCTACCTCATGGACGCCTTCATGGAACGGCTCGGGCTCGATGGCCGCAGCTTCGTGCTCTCGCTGATGGGCTTTGGCTGCAACGTGCCAGCGATCCTGGGCACCCGGGTGATGCGCGATCGAGGCCTGCGGCTGCTCTCGATGCTGATCATCCCCTTCTCGCTTTGCTCAGCCCGCCTCAACGTCTTCCTATTCATGGCGGCTGTGTTCTTCCCAGCCCGCCAGGGAGGCCTGGTGATCTTCGGCCTTTACCTGATTAGCTTCCTGGCGGCGATCTTCACGGCACTGCTCTTCCGCGGCCGCTTCCCTAACGAAGAACCGCTGGTGTTGGAGCTCCCCCCCTACCGACTACCCACGGCAGGCCAGATGATCAGCCGCGCCTGGAGCGAGGTGAAGCACTTCTGGCTGTGGTCGCGCCGCTTCATCATTTTTGGAGTGGTGGCGATCTGGCTGCTCAACAACCTGCCCGTAGGAGTCGAGCCCGCCTCGAGCTCCAGCCTGGCCGGCCAGCTAGGCGGTTGGTTGCAGCCCGTGCTCGCCCCGATCGGCATCAATCCGAAGCTCGCCGTGGCGCTGCTGTTCGGCTTCATCGCCAAAGAGATTGTGCTCGGGGGCCTAGCAGTGATCTACAGCCAGGCCGATCCCGCCGCTCTGGGCCAGGCCATGGCCGCCGATGTGAGCGTGCCGCAGGCGATCAGCTTCATGCTGTTCACCCTGCTCTACACACCTTGCCTCTCCACGGTGGCGGTGATCCGCAGCGAATCCAAACAGCTTGGATTCACCGTGCTGAGCGTGGCTTGGTCGCTGCTGCTGGCCTGGTTGGTGAGCTTTCTGGCTTACCAGGGGATCAGACCTCTGGCCTGATTCAAGTCCAGTTGCCGCCGAACATGTCGTCGTAGCCCTCATAGGGGTCGTACTCCGACCAGCCAGGGCTCGCTTCATCAAACAGCCCGTAGCGAGCCGCTTCGTCATCCATCAAGGTGTTGCCGGTGGGCCTCGTATCGCAAGTGACTCCACCGCCACTCGCCGGCTGGCAATCCGTGAACTCCACCCCAGCGCGTGCAGGGAGTGTGCCGGCAATCAGCAACAACACAACTAGCCATCGGGTCATGGACGCCACGCGGGGTGCACTGAGATGATGATCGCTGCAAGAGCGCCTGACAGCGATGTACACCGACTGGACTGCCGTTGCACTGCTGCTGCTCACCGCGGCCCCACTGCTGGTGGTGGTAGCGACCGCCACCTTCTTCATCTGGCGCCAGAAGTCCAAGCGCTGACATCGCCGCGGAAGCCCTTGCTCAACCGCTGGCAGGGCTCCATGGCCGGCGGCGGCAGCGGGTCCGGCAGACCAAACACCATCTCAAAGCGCGGCTTTTGCCCCTGCCCGAGGCACTCGAGGCAGGTGCGATAGGCCGAAGAATCCACCCGCAACACACCGCTTCCTCCGCAGCAGGTGCAGACCTTGTACGCACTTGCTAGATGGCCCAATCGTGGGGTCTGTGATTCAGACATCTGTTGATCGCGCTGCATGCGATCACTTTGGGGAGTTTTACCCCCAGCGATCCCGAAGCCTTTGTTAAGCCTCAGCAGCTCAATGCGGCGCGCAATTGCTCAACGCTGCAGGTTTGCTGGAGCTCGCTGAGGCTCAGCCGAGTGCCTTCGGGAACCAAGCCAAGGCTGGCGGCCATCACTCCCAGCACCGCAGGCCCATCGAGGGCCTGCTGCTGGAGCTCAGCCAAGCCAACACCACCATCCCGCTTGGAGAGGCGCTGCCCCTCCGCATCACACCAAAGCGGCAAATGCCAGTAGCGCGGTGGGGCACCCCCCAGCTCCGCCATCACCGCCACCTGCGGCGCCGTCGCCGCCCACAAATCGCTGCCGCGCACCACGTCGGTGATGCCCAACGCCAGCTCATCCACAGCGGTGGCCAAGTGATAGGCCAGAAAGCCATCGGCGCGGCGCAAGACCACATCTCCCACCTCGGTTTGTGCATCGAGGCGGCCGCACGCGGCCAGCTCCTCCGGCCAGCAGAGGCATCCACCCCGCAGCTTCAGCCGCCAGCTGGGCAATCGCCCCTGCTCAGGTCCCCAGCCGCGCGCACGATCGCGGCAAAAGCCCGGATACACCGGTGAAGCGCCATGGGGAGCTGAGATATCGGCCAGCAGACGTCGACTGCAACGGCAGGGATAGAGCCGCCCGCTGCGGCGCAGACTTGAAAGAACAGTGGCGTAAAGGCCGCGCCGCTCGCTTTGACGGATCACGGGACCATCCCAATCCAGCCCCAACCAGTGCAGATCGGCAAGGATCAACGCCTCAGCGCCGCTGCGGTTGCGAGGGGTGTCGAGATCGTCGA
>JBIIDQ010000224.1:0-3554 GCA_044238295.1 Vulcanococcus sp. | reverse complement strand
CACCCGCTCTCTCGGCACAGAGCGCCTTTCGCTCAATGGTCAGCCCACCGAGCTGCATCCCATTGCCAATGCCTTCAACGACCTGCTCGATCGGTTGGCGGAAGCCTGGGAGCACCAGCGCACCTTTGTGAATGGCGTGTCGCACGAGTTGCGCACGCCGATCACCCTGATCAGCGGCTACAGCCGCCGCTTGCTGCGCCGCGCGGAGGGATTGAAGCCTGAACAGCGCGATCAGTTGGAGCTGGTGGCTTCTGAGGCCGAATCGATGGGGCGCCTCGTGAACGATCTGCTGGAGATCGCCCGTGATGATGCCGGCCGTTTGCAGCTGGAGAGTATGCAGCTCGATCCGGCCACCCTGCTGGAGGAGCTGCACCGCCGCCTGCAAGACACCAGCAATGGCCGCCTGCTGCTGCAACCAATCCCCAGCAGTTACGCCGATGTTTGCGCTGATCCCGAACGGCTAAGCCAGTGCCTTACCAACCTCGTGGAGAACGCGCTCAAATACAGCCCCGCATCCCAGCCGATCGAGCTGGCGCTCAGCAGTGATGCCGATCAGGTGGTGTTGCATGTGCGCGACCACGGCGCAGGTGTGCCAGCCGCGGAACGGGAGCGGATTTTTGGGCGTTTTGTGCGCGGCAGCGGCAGCGCCGACACCAGCGGCCATGGCATCGGCTTGGCCGTGGTGAAAACGCTGATGGAGCGGATGGGTGGTGCGGTGGTCGTAGGGGATACCCAGGGAGGAGGCGCCGATTTCCAGTTGCGGTTGCCGGCTGTATTGACCACACCCGTGGAGGGGCGCTCCAGCCGTAGCCCCAGCCTGCGGCGTTGGTTCAGCCCTGGTTGAGCCAGTGCTCCAGTTGCTCCAGCGCTTCGGTTTTCAGGAGCGTGGCGGCTGCGCCGGCGGCTTGGGCCGTGGCCTGCACCTGCGGATCGCATAACGCCGTGACCACCACCACGCGCCCGCGGAACTGGCGTGATCGCAGCCCCAGGAGCGTGGCTTCGCCGTTGAGGCCGGGCATCATCCAATCCAGCAGCACCAGCTGCACCTCGCTGAGTTGGGTGGCATTGAGTAAGTCGCTGCCGTCGCGGCAGCGCAGCACTTCGGCCCCGAGGTCTTCGAGTTCCGCCGCCAGCAGGTCGCGGATGCGGGCGTCATCGTCCACCACGGCCACCAGCGGAGCGCTCATTCGGCTGGCTCCTTGATCGCACCGGCCTTGAGCAGAAAGCCCACGCCGCGCACCGTTTGGATCAGGGTGGGCTGGCCGGGCGGTTCGAGCTTGCGCCGCAGATAGCGCACATACACATCAAGCACGTTGGCGTCGCCCACGAAGTTGTCGCCCCACACCTGCTCCAGCAGGCTCTGGCGGCTCTGCACCCGCCCCGCCTCCGCCAGCAGGCAGCGCAACAGCTGGAATTCGGTGTGGCTGAGGTGCACCGGCACACCGCCGCGGCTCACCTCATGGCTGGCCAGATTCAGCTGCAGATCCTCCAGCTCCATCACCTCCAGCGTTGGCTGCGCGGCTGCCCCTGGGGCGCCTCCCCGCCGGGCCAGGGCCCGCAGCCGCGCCAGCAACTCCTCAATCGAAAACGGTTTCACCAGGTAGTCGTCGGCGCCGGCATCGAGGGCCTCCACCCGATCGCGCACGGCATCGCGGCCGGTGAGCATCAGCACCGGCAGCTGCAAGCCGGTGGAGCGCAGCCGCTGGCACACCTCCACACCGCTGAGATCCGGCAGCATCCAATCGAGGATCACCAGATCGGGTGCCTCCTGGCGAATCGCTGTGAGCGCCTCGATGCCATCGCTGCAGCTGCGCACCGCGTAGCCCTCTTCCCCCAGCTCCAGCTCCAAAAACTGCCGCAGACGGGGATCGTCGTCGGCCAGCAGCACGTGGGTGGCTTGGCCGCTATCGCGGATCGATGCCATGGTGTGCCGCAATGGCTCCCCCTGTCTTACCCACATCTGCGGCATCGCGCTTGCTGAGCTGGCGGCCGCGCAACCTCGCGGCACGCATGGCGCGCTGGGGCGTGGTGATCGTGCTGGTGTATCTGCTCATTGCCCTGCTCACGCCGCTGTTCACCCACCTGGGTCTGCTGCCGGATGTGAATGCCGGCCTCGATAACCCCATCTACGCGCCGCCCTCCTGGCAGCACTGGTGCGGTACTGATCGGCTGGGGCGCGATGTGTGCAGCCGCACCCTCGCCGGCAGTGGCGTGGCCTTGCAGGTGGTGGCCGTGGCGTTGGTGTCAGCCCTGGTGATCGGTGTGCCGCTGGGCATGGTGAGCGGCTATCTCGGCGGCTGGCTGGATCGGGTCCTGGTGCTGCTGATGGACACGCTCTACACACTCCCGGTGCTGCTGCTCTCGGTGGTGCTTGCTTTTCTGCTGGGCAAGGGCCTGCCTAATGCGGCGGCTGCGTTGTGCGTGGTGTATGTGCCCCAATACTTCCGCGTGGTTCGCAACCAAACCGCCCAGGTGAAGGCGGAGTTGTTTGTGGAAGCGGCCCGCTCGCTCGGGGCTGGTCCGATCTGGATCCTGCGCCGCTACCTGTTCCGCAACGTGATTACCTCCGTGCCGGTGCTGCTCACCCTCAACGCCGCTGATGCGGTGCTGGTGCTCGGCGGCCTTGGATTTTTGGGCCTCGGCTTGCCTGAAACCATGCCCGAATGGGGCAGTGATCTGCAGCAGGCACTCAGCGCCTTGCCCACCGGTATCTGGTGGACGGCCCTGTATCCCGGGGTGGCGATGTTTGTGCTGGTGCTGGGGCTCTCGTTTCTCGGCGAGGGCCTTGAGAGCTGGCTCAGTGGCAGCGGCTCCAGTGGGCGTTCGCAGAGCTGAGTTGTGGAATCGTCGTCAGTCGCCAAAACTCTGGATCGTTCACTGAAACTGCCATGACAAGTTCTTTGATCTTCAGGCTGGCGTGAGGCCAAGTGCGTCAGAGAAATAAGACCAGCCTTTGGTTGCAATAGCGTCGCGGGCAAAGTTGTAGTTCTGGTCGTATTCATCCAAGATATTTGGTAAAAATGGTGCGGGCTGCGATTGGTTGTTAGTTGTAGATATCACGCGGAATGTGCCTTGCTGACCACCGCGAATGCCAAAGGCAGGGTTGTCAACGGTAGTGACCGAAAAGTCGTAAGACTGAATCGTGAAACTCCCATTATCGGCGGAGTATGAAAAACCTTGATCGCTCATCGATGAGGCCGTATTTGCATTGAAGACCCACGGCGTCGGGACAAGCTGTTTCAGTCCGGGTACTAGGCCTGGATCGATTAAGCCATTGGTCGTTCGGTTGCCACTTCCGTCGAACCCAAATAGTTTCGCAATATCTCCTGGAACAATTGCACTGCCATTGGCAATGGGTAAGCCTGTAACTGGATCAGAAGTGGAGTTCAGCAGCAAGGTGATCTCAAACGGCTCCGCAATCCCATAGCTGCGTTGCAGCTCACGAAGGCCGTAGGCAACTGATGTGTTATCGATATAGGCACCATCAACTAGGCGAGCAAGCGATTGACTTGTTAAATCGTCTAAGTTTGTGTCCTTAGTTAGTGCACTAGATT
>JBIIDQ010000320.1:0-3584 GCA_044238295.1 Vulcanococcus sp. | reverse complement strand
GCACACCTGCAAACTCCTTCTCCCGCATCCGCTCGAGCACACCACCCCAGATCTTGGTATTGCCACCAATGGCATAGATGGTTTGGGGGGAAAAGGGATCGCCATCAGTGCCGAACCACTGCTCACCCGGGTGGTAGCGATCCTTGCGGAACAAATCCACATCAGCCACATTCTGATCGGCTAACGGCATCGTTCCGCCGCGTTCAAGCACGAGCACACGCTTGCCTGATCGAGAAAGTTGACCGGCAAGGGTGCCTCCGGCAGCACCACTGCCAATCACGATTACGTCGTAATGGGTGTCGTCGATGATCATGGTGAACCTCCTATTGCCACACGTAGATCAGTAGGAAGAGGATGATCCAAATCACATCCACGAAGTGCCAGAACAGCGACGTGGCCTGCACGCCCTGTTCACCACCGCTGTAGTTGCCCGGGATGAAAGATTTGATCAGCATCAGGCCCATCAACAGAATTCCCGTTGCCACGTGCAAGCCGTGGAAACCTGTGAGCAGATAGAAGGTGCCTCCGAAGGTTCCCGAGGTGAAGCCGAACTGCAGACCACTCCACTCCACGGCTTGGCCATAGAGGAAGTAAGCCCCCATAGCCATACTCATCAGCCAGAACCCGCGGAACAGCAGCATGTTCTCGCGGTTCTTAAAATGCTCAGCCAACGCAATGGTGCCCGAGCTGGACACAAGCACAATCGTGTTAACCAGTGGCGTCTTCCACTCCAATCCATCCACGCCCTGGGGCAACCAGTTGAGGGCTGACGTTTTCAACAGGGCATAACCACTAAAAAAAGCGAGGAAAATCACACTTTCTGAGCACAGAAAGATGATGAATCCGGTGAGGTTGTGCTTGGGGTGCTCCTCGTGCTCGGCGGGAGCCCCTGGTTGTTGCAGTGTGGTGGTGGTCATGCGGATGCCTCCTGCAGTTCGAGCTTGCGTTCAATCTCGTCTTGGTGTTCCACCAGGGGTTGTCCCAATCCGTAGCCGTAGGGCCGGCTGATCACGGTGGGCACGTCCTCGCCGAAGTTGTCCTCCGGGGGCGGGGAAGGCAAGAGCCATTCCAGACCGATCGCATTCCAAGGGTTGTGGGTGGCCTTGGGGCCGCGAATCCAGGCACTCAACATATTGAGGAGGAAAGGAATGATCGACACCCCCAGCAAGAAGGCTCCAAGACTGGCCACCACATTCCAGAAGGTGAATTCAGGGTCGTAACTCGAGACCCGCCTGGGCATCCCCATCAATCCGAGAGGATGCATCGGCAGGAAGTTGAGGTTGGCACCAATGAAGGTGAGCAGGAAGTGCAGCTTGCCAAGCCCTTCGTAGGGCATCCGGCCGATGAACTTAGGGAACCAGTGGTAGATGGCGGCAAAAATTCCCATCACCGCAGCGCCATAGATCACGTAGTGGAAGTGCCCCACCACGAAGTACGTATTGGAAACGTGAATGTCGATCGGAACCGTGGCGAGCATGATGCCGGTGATGCCGGCGAACACGAAGTTGAACAGGCCGCCCAAGCAAAACAGCATGGGGGTGGTGAGGCGCAATTTGCCGCCCCACAAGGTTCCCAGCCAGGCAAACACTTTCACCCCGGTTGGCACCGCAATCAACATCGTGGTAACCATGAAAAGATTACGCATCCACTGGGCTACACCACTGGGGAACATGTGGTGCACCCAAACGATCAAACCGAGCCCCACGATAATGAAAGACGCCAAAGCCACATAGACATAACCAAATAGCGGCTTGCGCGAATAAACGGGGAAAAGCTCAGAGAAAATCCCGAACACCGGCAGGATGATTACATACACGGCCGGATGAGAATAAAACCAGAAAAAGTGCTGATATAGAACTGGGTCACCGCCACCTTCAGGGCGATAGAAACTGGTGCCAAAGGTGAGATCCATCAGGAGCATGATCGCTCCACCGGTGAGCGCAGGCAGACCGATCAGCTGCAGGCTCTGAGCCGCCAGAGCCGTCCAGCAGAACACTGGCATGCGAAAGAAAGTCATCCCCGGAGCGCGCATCCGCAGGATGGTGGTGACAAAATTGATCGCCCCCATGATCGATGACACACCAGAGAGTGCCACCGCCGTGATCCACATCCCTTGACCGTTGATCAAATTGCCAACAGGATTCTGAATACTCACAGGCGGATAACTCCACCACCCCGAGTAAGCCGGCCCGCCAGGCACAAAGAAGCTGGCGATCAGCAGAAAGCCGAAGATGGGCACCAACCAGAAAGCAACCGCATTCAACCTGGGGAACGCCATATCTGGCGCACCAATCATGGTTGGAATCAAGAGGTTATTCAGGCCATTAAGCACCGGGAAGGTGAAAAGGAACAACATGATGGTTCCGTGCATCGTGTAGATGCCGTTGTACACGGCACGGTCCACAAGATCGCTCTGCGGGGTGATCAGCTCACCACGGATCACCATGGCCAGCAGGCCACCGATCAGGAAGAAGAAGAACGCCGTAACGATGTACTGAATGCCAATGACCTTGGCGTCGGTACAGAAGCCGAAATAACGGCCCCACCCCTGTTCTGGCTTTGGTTCTGGCGGAAAGGTGGCGATGGTCATCAGGCTTGGTGGGGCTGCGAGGGAGATCCGGGAACGTTCACCTGTGGTGGGGGTGCAGGCGGCACCGTCGCCCAACCAGGATTGGAGCGGGCCTGGCGCGTGGCGTATTCAGAGATCGCGAGGCTCAGGCCAGGCTGCAGAGGTGAGCGGGCGGCCTGTTCAAGCCAGGCCTGATGCTCCTCAGTGCTTTCCACCACCACATCGGATTGATTGGCAGCGAACCAGGTGCCACTGAATTGCGAATCGCGCAGGCGATAAACACCCTCACGGGTGGGGGTGACATTGAAATCAATCGCCCGACCAGGAATCACATCCTGTTTGACGCGAAAAGCAGGGATGTAGAAACCGTGCAATACATCCTCAGACACCAGCCGGAAGGTCACCGGTTCATTGACCGCCAAATGGAGTTCCGTAGAGGAGACATTGGAGCCGGGATAGCGAAACTCCCAAGACCACTGACGTGCAATCACCTCCACCTGCTCAGCAGGCAAACGATCACCGGGATAGCCGCCGACCTCTTCAACCGAGTTGCGGAGATGGATGTGTTCCATCGGCCCGAGGGTTCCAAGCTGCTCAGAGGCGCGGATCGTCCAGAAGGCAATCCCCATAACCAACACGAAGGGAATGGCCGTCCAGATCACCTCCAAACGCGTGTTTCCCTCGATCGGGAAGGCGTCGGTGTCGTCGTATTTCTCGGCGCGGTTGAACAGCATCACCCACGCCATCACAGAAACCACCCCTAGGAACACAAACGTGCCGATGGCGGTTTCGAAACTGAACAGGTCGTCGACCAGCGGAGCAGCGGTGGAGGCCTGAACCGGGAGCCAGCGATGGGCTTGCTCTCCCATCAGATGACTGATCAGCACCATGACCCCAACCCAGAGGCTGAGGCCAGCAACAGCCGTGGTGTTGATCGAGCGCGTTGAGGAACTTGTCATGGCAGATCTGTCCTCAAGGCAGGGCGGTGTGAAGATCAGCCCCTGCCTGCAGGAGC
>JBIIDQ010000223.1:0-3594 GCA_044238295.1 Vulcanococcus sp. | reverse complement strand
TGAGTTGATTGAGCATATCCTTGCTCAATCCTGCATGGAGATGGCCGAGGAGGTGTAATCGAGATGCGAAGCGTCGACTCGGCGCACTACATCAGACTGCTGCGATCTGCAGCGATCACCGCCCTATTTCTTGAGCCCCGTTTATGAGTATTAATGCTCTAACGCAAGACGTTTTGTGCTGACAGCCGCCTTGTTGCGCAAAACGAAAGAGAAAATAAAGGAGTCCATCGCTGAGTCCTTTGATGGTCTGCCCAGATTCTGTGAACAGTTCAGCGCAACAGCGCGCGAACCGGGCTCCCAAGCGAATCACCATCACCATTCCTTTCAGCACCTTCCAGGCGCTGGAGCAGCGCAGCACTGAAGAAGGTCGCTCGATCAGCAATCTGGCGGCTTTCCTGCTCGAGCGAGGTCTCGCCGCATAAACCTTCTTCAGTCCAGGGTTAAACCCGCTCAGCGCAGGGTTCAGGCTGCAGATAGGCCCCGCAATCCCCTGACATCTCTCAGCCAGTCATTCATCCATAACCCTCAGGCGCTGAGCGTGGGCGGGATGTCTTCATGGGCCATTAGTGAGGTTGGAGCATCGGGCCTGCCCGGCGTCCTGCCTCCTCTGCCACGCCAATGCGGGCAAACAGATCGCTGCTCTCGGCGTTGAGGTTCAGCACCTCCACGGTGCTCCCTCCAAGCTTCAGACGGCGAATCACCTGATCAAGTGCTGTGACACCGCTCTGATCCCAGATATGGGCTTCCGCCATATCGATGGTGATGCGGGCCGGATGCTCGTGCAGCTCAAAGCCCTGGCGGAAATAAATGCTGCTTACAAAGAACATCTGGCCGCGCACGCGGTAGAGCCGGTGATCAGGCGCCAGCTCCTCGCTGCTCACCTCAATCACCTTGGCCAGCTTGCGGCTGAACAGGATGCCGGCCAGGGCTACACCGGAGAGCAGACCCACCGCCAGGTTGTGGGTGAGCACCGTCACCACCACCGTGAGCAACATCACCGCCGTGTCGCTCTTGGGGATGCGGCGGATGCCGCGGAGTGAGCTCCAGTTGGCGGTGTTGATCGCAATCATGATCATCACGCCCACCAGCGTGTCCATCGGGATCTGCTTCACCCAGCGGCTCGCCAGCAGGATCATCGCCAGCAAACTCACTCCTGAAGTGAGCGTGGAGAGCCGTGTGCGGCCGCCATACCCCACATTCATCACCGACAGACCCACCAGCGCGCAGCCGGCCATCCCGCCGAACAGCGGGCTCACGATGTTGCCGATTCCCTGGCCAAGACCTTGAGTGGTGGATCAGATTTGGTCTTCTGCACACTTCGGGTTCACCAGTGCCAGCCGGCAACCGGGATAGAGCTCCTCGCCGCTTTCGAGAGCCTCTTCCTTGCTGTTGGCTTCCACTTGAACGGTGGTGGTTCCGTCTTCTGTGTCGACGCTGAGTGCGTAGAGCAGGCCCATGGCTTTGGAGTTGTTGTCTGTGTCGTAGCCATGGGCATGCTGACCAATGCCCCGGCGCTGTTGGCCTGCAGCAAAAAGCCCCAGGTCGCACCTCCCAAAACGCCACCCCCACGCTGTAGCCGGCCAAGCCGCCCTGCTGTTCGTAGCTCTGGCGAGCGTTGCGCTGGCATTCGATCTTTTTGCACTCCAGGCTGTAACTCCACTGCTCTCGGCCGGGTGGTGGTTGAGCATGCGATCAGCAGTGACCGATTAGCTGTTGCCGTCCTTGCCGGCGGGCAGGAATGTGAGCAGATCATCACGACCGATGCATTGCATGATCCTCACCGCGCGCTGATGGCCGTGCACTCACGCCGGAGCCAGGGGCCTTGGGTGGGTGATTCAACGCAGCAGTAAAGGCAACCCTGCCCCGGTCAGCAGGTCAGTGAGGTCTTGAGCCTTCAAAGGTCTCCTTTGATCTAAGAGTGGGACAAGAAGTAGGGCCAATCTGAATCGTTATGGCCGATCCTGCCGCTGAGCTCCCTGTGCAGACACCCCAGAGCGCTGCGGTGCTTGTGCACCTGTCATGGCTCGACCGTTTCCTGCCGTTGTGGATCCTTCTGGCGATGGCGGGCGGGCTGTTGCTGGGCCGGTGGGTGCCAGGCCTGCAGGCGGTGTTGGGTGCCGTGCAGGTGGATCACACCTCCCTACCGATCGCCCTGGGCTTGCTGCTGATGATGTATCCGGTCCTGGCCAAGGTGCGCTACGGCGAACTTGGTCACATGGCCCGTGATCGCCGCCTGCTGACTCTCACCCTGGGGTTGACCTGGGGGCTGGGTCCGCTGTTGATGTTCACCTTGGCCTGGCTGTTCTTGCCGGATCAAGAGGCTTTCCGCACTGGGTTGATCCTGATCGGCATTGCACCGTGCATCGCCATGGTGCTGATCTGGATTGATCTGGCCCAGGGCAATCGGGAAGCCGCAGCACTTCTGGTGGCGATCAACTCAGTTCTGCAGGTGTTGGTCTATGCGCTGCTAGGCACGTTTTATCTGCAGATCTTTCCGGCCTGGCTGGGGCTCGATAGTCAAGTGGTGAGCGTTTCGTTCGCCGAAATCGCGCGTGCAGTCCTGATCTTTCTGGGACTTCCGCTCGTGGCCGGGTTCTGCACCCGCGTGATTGGTGTGCGCCTCAAGGGAGAGCGCTGGTATGAGCAGCGCTTCCTGCCAAAGATCGGACCTCTGGCTCTCTATGGGTTGCTGTTCACCATCGTGCTGATGTTCGCCTTGCAGGGAGAGGCCATTACCTCGGATCCGGTCCAGGTGGTTCGCGTCGCGATTCCTTTGCTGCTTTATTTCGTGTTGATGTGGAGCATTGCGTTCTTTGTTGGCCGGCGCAGCGGTCTCGACTATGAACGCACATCAGCCCTGGCTTTTACCGCAGCAGGAAACAATTTCGAGCTAGCCATCGCTGTTTGCATCAGCATCTGGGGTGTCGCCTCCCAGCAAGCTTTGGCCGGAGTGATCGGCCCCCTGATTGAGGTGCCTGTTCTGGTTTCTCTGGTGTATTTATCGCTGTGGCTGAAGTTTCGCTTGTTTGCAGCTCAGCCGGGCGTGCATCCCCGGGTCTTTTAAGGTTGTGCACGAGGCGTTGCTTGAGGCGTCTTCAAAGGCTTGGATCGGCCGAAAGCTTTGATGGCGCTCGATCTCAACTCGTTGAACCCAACTTAAGTTGGGCTGTGAAAACGTGTCAACAACAGGTTGTCCGGAGGGGCTAAGCCAATGAGTTCTTCACTTTCAGTGTTGTTGCTTCTCAGTTGACAGCACAGGCGATCGGCTGTCGCCAGGAAGCATTGGTGATGGTATTCAATCAAGTCGATACCAAAGCACTCAGTGAACCGATCATTCGTTTCCGTGAAGAATTCAAGCCCCTGGCTCATCTCCGTGCTCAGGCCACAGCACCGAATTTGATTCCCGATCTCCTGGGATGGATCACGACCGATGAGGACACACAAACGATTGATCCGGTACTCCAATAAAGCTTGGTTCGCAGTTTTTCCTTTGTAGAGATCGATGCAGTTCAAGATGTAGCAACGAGATCCCGAGTAGTCGACTGATTTCTGGGATCGTGATGGGTTTGTGGTACTGCTCTGAGAAATAGTGAA
>JBIIDQ010000019.1:0-12748 GCA_044238295.1 Vulcanococcus sp. | reverse complement strand
GACTTCATTAAAGAAGTGCGCGGCTCCAGAGGCCCTGCAGCCGCGGTCACTCACCCCAGAGGCACAGACAGCGCGCGGCCCCGTTCCGCCAAAAGGCGTTGATGGCGGTTCCACACCTGTTCAATCAAGGCGCCCATGCGCTGTCTGAATCTCTGGGGAGCAAAGCGCTCGGCCCAAGCGCGCAACGACTCGGCAGGCAATTGCGTCCATAGGCGTTGCTGCTCGAAGTACTCCAAAGCCGCCACCAGGGAGTTCAGCGTCTGGTCAGGGAACAGCAGACCCGTGGGCTGATCGCAGCCGCTGCTGAAACAACGCACGCTGTCGAGCAAGCCCCCCTGACCCAGCCCGATCACCGGCGCGCCTGCCGCCATGGCCTCGACCGGTGCAATACCGAAATCCTCTAAGCCCGCATACACGTAGGCACGGCAGCGGGCCAACCACTGATTCACCTCGGGCTGCGGCAAGCGGCCCAGCAAACGCACCGTTGGACCCGCCATCGCCTCCAGACGCTGCCGCTCCGGGCCATCGCCGATCACCACCAGCGGCAACCCGGTGGCATTGAACGCATCCACCACCAGATCGACCCGCTTGTAAGGCACCAATCGGCACAGGCAGAGATAAACGTCGTCACGCGGTTGGTCCCAGCGGAAGCGCTCGAGCTCAACCGGTGGGTGCACCACGGTGGAGCTGCGGCCCCAGTAGCGGCGGATGCGAGCTGCGGTGAAGCGGGAATTGGCAATCAGGGCATCGGGGCGCTGGGCACTGAGCACATCCCACTGGCGCAAGCGATGCAGCTGCCAGCGAATCACGGGCGACAGGCCACGGCGCGCCAGGGCCGATTGACGCAGGTAGGCGTGCATCTGATCCCAGGCGTAGCGCACGGGCGTGTGCACATAGCTGAGATGACACTGATCAGGGCTCGTGAGCACCCCTTTGGCCACCAAATGGCTACTGCTGAGCACCAGGGGGTAACCGGAGAGATCGAGCTGCTCAATCGCGAGGGTCAACAAAGGCAGGTACTGCTGCACGTGACTCACGCCCCAGGGCAACTGCTGCACGAAGGAGGTGTGAATCGAACGGCCCTCCAACCAGCTGCCTGCACGGCGGCTTTCACCATCCACAAGAGCCGCCAGCTGCGGGCGCTCCAGTAAGGCATCCAGCTGTTGCACAACAAGCTCGGCACCTCCGACGGAGCGGGGCGTGAACCACTCATGCACGAGTGCGGCGGGGCCCGGGAGATGTGCCATCGCAGCCAAGCTAAGGGCTGAATGTTGAAGAAGGATTGCTCAGCAGATCACAAAAACTCTCAGCTGATTGCGATTCCGGCGCAAGATCTCGATGCTGGCGCCAGAGCCCCCTTGCCATGGCGATCCGCGAGCTACTGGAAGACGCCCTCGATGAACCATCCATCGGGCAGACCGACCGATTTGTTTGGCATGCCACACCGGTGGGTATCGCTGCTCTGTGGACCGATGGCAAACCACCCACACCACCCCCGTTCGATAACGCACTCGAAGAAGGCCTCCAAGTGGGGCTCGATTTGAGCCGCGAAGAGCGTGAATTTCACCAAGTGAGCCGTGGCTTGGTGTTGCTCTTTCACAGCTGATTTTTCAAAGCTGGAAGCCGAAGATCAGTCCCTGAACAAGGGCATCGGGCACAAGAAAGCCCGGGCACGGGACTGAGCAGCCACAACCAACCATCGCGAGAGATCCGCGAACCACTGAACGGAGGCCACAACCGAGAGAGAACAGCCACGACTCAAACCAAGCGAAGAAAGAAGAAAGCTTTCCCAACAGGCGCTGACGCAAAATCCTGCGCTGGCCACCCTGATCAAGGAGCGCCCCAGGTTTCTTGCGATGCCTCACAGACAATTCATTGACCCGATCACCAAGATCGAGATCAGGTCCGACAAGGTCTACGGAGAAGACTCAGCTGTACTGAAAGGCCTCAAAGAAGCAGAGTTCTTCTGTGGATGCGCAGAAATCAATCAAGTCGAGTATGAACTATCTAACAAAGCCCTGATCATCACCGGCAAAGGCACCGTGGTCGACGACAACGGCCTCACACAGGATTTAGTGACCAGAGTGGTCTTCAAAGGCGACTTTGAGCGCGGCAAGAAAAGCGGACGACTATCAGGGCGCCTCGATAATTTTATCGAGGGATCTTACGAGACAGTTTCAGATGAGCGATTCTCATGGACAGAGAATGAATTTATTGGCTCCCTGAAAGACGACACCATCAAAGGCGAATTCAAGAACTCACGACAGTTCGAGAAAGCCGGGAGAGCACTGGCTTCTATCGAGCCCAGCCCAGACACGGTTCAAATTTGGTACTTAAAGAACTTCAACGAAGAGTCAATCAAGCAAGATGCCGAAAAAGGCTTCTACACGACCTTTGACCCTGATAAATCCGGACTCAAAGCAATAGGATCCTCGAGGTTTTTCGTGGATGAGTGGTGGTCGAACCCATTCGACAGCGACCTTGCCTGAGAGGCTGCCAGCGCTGGGCAGCGAGCTGCATGGCCAAAGCGCACCGTGAGCCCAGACACCAACCCTCTCTCCATCAGCCATTCGCAGCCGCCACGACTGCGTTGCAAAACTTCATAAGATGACTCTGGTCATCGAGCGGTCCTGGACGGGTCCGCTTTTTTATTGGTCGCGTAGATCAACAGGATCGCACTCGTGAGCCAGCTTCAGCGAACGATGCCTTACGCGCAGATCAATCAAGACCTAATCGCTGGTCCATCCAGCGCAACACCGAAGACAACACCACAGGGATCAAAAGCACGGGCCTAGCGCGTCTTGCAAAAACCCGAACCCGGATCACTGCCCCCCTGGACACGAGGTGGCGTCACTGCCACCCGCGTGGAACATCGACTAGGCGGGGACAGAACCGGTCACCCGAGTGAGTGCTGCAAGAACGCTGGTCAGAGCAGTCGCGATGCCGCGTTTCATCCACTATCCAAGCGAAGGGGGAGGAGTTGGGCGTTAGCGACGGGAACGAAACCTCCGCCCACATCCTCAGCCTATGGAGGGTCGAACACCGCCATAGATCGAATACTCCAGTCAGGCCAAGGGTTTGAGCGTGAGCATGCGCAATGTGTGTTCACAAAAAAATCCCTGGCGTGTTCGACTCCGCCAGGGACACGATTCCCGTCGCTCATCACGACGATTCAACACTATTAGGTATTTACACTCACGCCACGGCGGTTTCCCGAAGGTGTTCAAGCAGACACGATCAAAGTGCTTTCCAGCTGCAGGGCGCCACCCAGTCGTCGCCTCCCGCTGAGCGCAAGGTTCGGACAGGTTTGTGGTCAAGCGCCAAAGCAATGCGTGGCGGTCAAACTGTTCTCACGTGGATGCCCCTCGATTGTGCTGACCCTGTGAGGAGTAAAGCGATTGCTGGCAGGGGTCTCCACAAAGCGCTCTGCATGGGCGGCGTCTTTGCCGTTAGCACGGTGCTCCCCGAAAAAATCCAGCACCTTGCTTCCCACCTGAAAACCCTCCGGCAGCTCGCAGCTAGTGAGGTCCGGGAGGATTCATTCCAGGTGCTCGGATGCTTCCTCGTGCTCTCAGTGTTGATCTGGGCAAGCAGGAGCGAACCCCGACCTGTGAAACCCCTCTTGGCATACCCGCCTCACAACAGCGAGACGGTGATCGTCCACATCGCTGGTCTGGTGTTGGGGGTGGTGCTGATGCTCATCTGAGCAGGGGCACAACTGGTTGTGAGAAAAGACCCTGAACAGCACACACTCCAGACCCTGCATACCCTGCAGACAAAGGCACCAGACCAGATGAAGCGACTGCTGATCCTTGGTGTTCTGGCGCTACTACCAAGTGGCGCCCATGCGCAACCACCTGTCATTCAGTGCCCTGGTGAGAACACGGTGGAGATGCGCTACTGCGCTGAGAAGTCATGGGAGAAATCCGATGCGCAGTTACGCCAGAAGGCTGGACAACGCCTAATGGAGCAATGGCACGAAGCAACCAAGGCGCTGTGCTCCTCTGCTTACGCCCCCTACAAAGACGGGACGATCTACCCGCAGTTGGTGGTGGGGTGCGATGACCGCCTCAATCGTGCGCTACTCAAGGAGTTCAAGCGGATGCACGAGCAGTAAGGAGTCCTGCAATGACCAGCGAGCTGCTGAGGGAAGACTTGAACAGCCAAGCTTTGTGCTGCGCCAGAACAGTCGTGTCGCCCTGTTTTGGAACACAAAGGCCGGCATCACGATTGCAGTTGGAGGAGAGTGGTGGGCTGAGCGATCAGGTCTGCCACAAGGTCACTGACAGACCTCCCAGTCCGTGAAGCAAAGCGCTCCAGAAAGCACTCAGACGAAGACCCCAAAGACAAAACGGAGCACCACAAACCCCATGAGGCCCGCCAAAGCAAGCAAGGAAAGCAGTCCAGGCAATCCATCGGCACCTCAGAACCAAGGCAATTCTGAAGGCAATCAGAAGAAGCCCTGCCTTGGGACCCGAATCTGCACGTTGAGACGAGCGAGCACCAGGGGCGACGCAGGACGCCGAATCAACGCCAGAACCGCCCTCCAGGACAGAAAGCCGCAGGCTGCGCCTAGGATGTTGAGAAATATCAATGCAGGCTATGTTCGCCAGTCTTTTCGGTGTTCTTTTTGCCGTCCTGTCCTTTGTTCAGGTGCCGCAGTGGGACAACGACTGGACCAAGTGCTCCGTTGCCGTACCCGACACTGCTTGCCATTGGTACGTGGTGAACCCAGACAACACCTTCGGCAAGGGTTTCAGCTGGATCACCGCACCGCAATTCGATATCGAAGCTCTTCGTGACATCGGCATCCAACACGAAGTGACCGTGGCTCAGGGGCATCAAACCACTGTGGAGCTGATGGATGCGTCCTCAGGGCTCAAGTATGGAGACGACTACTGACTCGCAGCCGAAAGAGCGAGATGCCATTAAGCGAGTTTTGACGATCGATCTAGACATTGCAAAAGACCTATAGGTTCATGAGCATGCCCAGATCCATGAGCCATAAGCGCTGAGCGCTGAAATCCAACCTTGATGACAGGAGAAAACCACCACGACTACTTTGCTGTGCTTTGGTGATGACCCAAGCCGCCGCAAAGCTTTGGCGATACCAAGAGAGCCAATGTTCTCACCAATAACAATTATATATAGATGAATCTTCAAATGTAGATCATGCGCTCACACTGATGCAAGTGCAATGGCACGCGACAAGGCGAGCGCCATGATGTCCCACATCATAATTCCGTGAATGTAGATCAGCATGCGCGCAACTCTCGTGGTTCCATCAAAGTTATCTAGAGTCTTTGTCAATAGCGATGTAAATGACGCGATGAAGTAGTCATGTGGCGGCGGAATTTTTTCACCAGACGTACTTGACGAAAAGATGCGCCCACGCCCAACCGCGACAGAATATGTATCAAACCGCCAATATACCCAACCCCACACCAGCAAGAGCGATGGAAGGAAAATCAGAAGCTGTGAAAATAAAAGCGTGCGATTGGATGGCGGGAGAAAGATCATTAAGTTCAGCACTCCGAAAAGCGACAGCAAGCGAAGTCCGACCAGAGCGAACATCGTGTCAACAAGCAAGCGCCGCCATCGCTGCTTCAGCGGGAAGAACAAGCAGATCAATGTAGATCCGGCAAGGAAAGACAATGCCACTGGCCCTACGGCTTGTCGGATATACACCAAAAATGCAATCGAATAATTCAGCAGCCAATAAGGAGTCGAGTCTCCACTAGTCAGCAAAAGTAGATTGGCAGAAAGGCCTTGCAGCGCTAACACCAAGATCAGAAGCAGCACTTCCCAATTACGACCAAAAAAACGCCTCAAGGCAATAGTATCTAAATCTGCTTTCAATCTTAATGGGCGGGCAGCATATTCACAACACCAGAGGGATTTGACATGACAAGTGCGTGGGCAAGAGAAGGGTCTTCACACTGCTTATAGAATCTTTAGATCTACAGAACTTAACGTAGCAGCTTAAAAAGAAGCGTCAGAAAGCTGCAGCGATGCTTGCGAGTTTTGGGTTGCGGCTATGGCTGGTCACCGCGCTTTCTCACCTCTTGCTTCTCATTCACGAGGGGCTGCAACACCAAGCAAGGCATCTATAATTCCTCCAAACCTGAATCGAATACCTTTGGCAAAACCACTAATCGGTTTGATTAGTTGCGTTTGAAGGATTGAGATTAGGCCTTTTAGCGTTGCATCTCAGAGCAAAGACTCACCGAGAAACAGACTACCCAGCACCTCATTTAGGGCAAACGATTCACGACATTCGAAACAGCGAAAGCCACACTGCCGAAATGGAAGTGGGACTTCGGTGGTCTTTGCAAGACCTTCTAAATACGGAGAGGGTGGGATTCGAACCCACGGAAGGTTGCCCTTCAAACGATTTCGAGTCGTTCGCTTTCGACCACTCAGCCACCTCTCCAGGCGACTTGCGCACTGTAGAGACCGACTGGTCGCTCTCAGGCCTGGCGCCAACCGCTGGCTGAACCGGCAGCAGGCCACCACAGCTTGTCAGGAGCCAAAGCCGGAAGCTGGCGTTGCTCGGAGGCCCTTGGGCTGAAGCCCAACCAGAGTCCATCTACCCCCTGGGCATCCGCCAACGCACCCTCCCGCCAACTCCACCACGACTGGCGATCGGGCAGCAGCCCCCAGCGCAACCGGCCGGCCGCGAGAACCAACGCCTGGCTGTCCGCCGAAACCGCCTCAACCGCCAGCCCAGAACTGGCCAACCGCTGCCCTTGAGCCAGAGCTGGGCTGCCGTTTTGACCCGCCAACAGGCTCGGCGTGAGCGAAGCCCAGCAATCGGGCGGCTCAGGAGGCAAGGGATCGAGCAACAGAGCCCAGTCGTAGCGGCGGATCCCGAGGCCCTGGGCCAGCTGGGCAGCGCGGCTGCAGCTCAGGCCATCACCCCGGCGACTGATCAGGGCAGCCCGACCGGCATGGCGAGCCACCAACCACTGCCGGCTCCCGTCGTGCACCAGCAACAGCTGATCGGCCAACAGCAGGTGCATCTGAACCGCTGCCACCACCCCCAGCAACACGGCTCCCCAGCGGCGCCAGCGCCGGGTGGATGGCAACAACCAGGGCGCCAAGGCGGCAGCAAGCAACAACGCCAGCAGCGGCGAGAAACGACCCAGCGGGCACTCCGCCAGGGGCAACGCCGCTAACTGGCTCACCAGCCACACAAACAGCTGCGTGAGCGGCACCATCACCCAACCCAGGGCCACCAACAGCGGCGGGCACAGCACCGCCGCAACTGCCATGGCCATCGCCCCAAGGGTGAGCGGTGTGAGCAAAGGAGCCACCAGCAGATTCGACGGCACGGCCCACAGCGGGAGCACACCGAAGTGCAGGAGCTGCAGCGGCAGGGTCCAGAGGGAGGCGGCCACCGGCACGGCAAGGGCGCCTGCAACCCAAGGCGGCCACCAGCGCTGGAGTTGCTGCTCCAGCGGCCTAGCGCTAAGGATCAGGCCCGCCGTGGCTGCGGCGCTGAGCTGAAAGCCCACATCCAGCAACCAGGCTGGCCTGATCACCAACATCAGCAACAGGCAGAGCAGCATCACGACCAGCGGACGACTCCAGCGCCCGCTCTCCTGCAACGCAAACGCCACCGCGCCCATCAGCACAGCTCGAACCACCGAGGGCTGGGGGCCGGCCAACAGCAGAAACCCTGCCATCGCTCCCATGGCGAGAGCCCAGCGCATCGGCGCCACCAAGCCCCGGGCCACCAACATCACGGCCCCAAGCAACACGGTGAGGTGGTATCCGCTAGCCGCCAGCGCATGGGACAAGCCCGCCGCTCGGAACGCCTCCCGCACGTCGCTGGTCAGCGGGCTGACCGCACTGCCGAGCACCAGGGCCGAGAGCACCCCACCAGCGTCCTTCCCTCCGATGGTTTGCAAAGCCGCGGCCATTCGCCGGCGCAGATCCGCCACCGGCGCAACCGGACGCTCCAACACTCGCCAACCCTCCACCTGGAGCACGCTCCAGGCCTCCCGCCGCTGCAAGCGCTCGGCTGGGCCCGCCAGCAATGGATGGGGCGCTGGCGGCAGCCGGCGCAACACGCCCTTCAGCTCCAGCCGCCACCCCTGGCGAAGCTCACCACAGGGGCTGAACTGCAGTTCGCTGCGGCCTCCGGCCAGCGATGCCAGGGCGCGGCAACGCTGACCGGAGGCATCGAGCTGTGGATCCTCAAGCAGCCGCGCCGTAACAGCCACCGGTTGCGCCATGGCGTGATCTGGAATCCTCCGCACGGGATCGCTACTGCCCGGCCGGGGCTGGTTGAGCAGCCCCCAACCCCACAGCATCAGCATCAGCAGCACCAAGGCACAACGCAGTCGCGGCTGGCGGCGCGCCAGCCAAGCCGTGCCGCCCAGCAGTGGAAGCAACAGGGCGACCTGCATGGGCCAAGCCCAAGGCAGCACTCCGATGGCCAGGGCCAGCAGCGAACCGGCCAGAGCAAGTGCACCCATCCGCGCCGCCGCAACAGCAGTCATGGGAGTGTTCCCCTAGGGTTCAGCCGCGATCTCGATGGCGATGCAGCGGCGGGTTCGGTGGCTAGCCCTGGGATGTGCGCTCGTGCTGGCAACGGGGGCGCCTGCGCTTGCTCAGTCCCGAACGATCCGGGTTGTGGAGGGCGACACGCTCGAGCAGCTGGCGTTGCGTTACCGGGTGAATCTGCAAGCTCTGATCGAGCTGAATGGCATCAGCGATCCCACGCTGCTGCAGGTGGGCCAGGTGCTCAAGCTGCCCGGTGCCTCCAACAGCCCCACGCGCCCAGCCAGCAGCGAACTGGCCCCGCCTCCCCCCGAGGGCAGCAGCGGTGAGGCAGCAGCAGCGCTGTTGCTGAGCCCAGCCGAGCGGCGCGATCGAGCCGAACTGGAATGGCGCGAGCAATCGGGCCAAGCCCGCTGGAAGTGGTTCAACAGCACCGCTGTGGATTGGTCGGGCTGGAAGCTGCACCCCGGCGGGGTGCGCATCACCCTGGTGAAGCCATCGGTCAGCGATCTGGGCCTACGGGGGTCCGCCGCCACAGCCGTGGCTGTGCAGTGCGAATCCCTGCGCCAGAACTGGCGCATTGATGGCAACTGGCAGGGCTGGGACACCCCCGTACCGGGATCGGTGGGTCAGCGGATCGTGCTCGACCTCTGCAGCAACACCCTCGACGGCCCAGCCGTGCCGGTGCCGCCCGCGCCCTAGCGCTCCAGCAGCGGAAAACCCAGCGCTTCGCGCTCTTCAAGCCAGGCCTCAGCCACCTGACGGGCCAGGTTGCGAATACGACCGATGGTGGCGGTGCGCTCGGTGACTGAGATCACGCCGCGCGCCTCCAACAGGTTGAAGGTGTGGCTGCACTTGAGCACGAAATCGAGCGCGGGCGCGGGCAGCTTTTTCGCCACCAAATCGGCCGCCTCGGCTTCGTAGATGGCAAACAGCTGCTTGAGCCGCTCAGGGTTCGAAGCCTCGAAGTTGTAGGTGCACTGGCCCTTCTCGAACGGCAGCCAAATATCGCCGTAGGAACGTTTGCCGTCCCAAGAGAGATCCCAGATGCTCTCAACGTCTTGGAGATACATGGCCAAGCGCTCAAGGCCGTAGGTGATCTCGATCGAGACGGGCCGGCAGTCGATGCCGCCGCACTGCTGGAAATAGGTGAACTGGGTCACCTCCATGCCATCGAGCCACACCTCCCAGCCCACACCCCAGGCACCGAGAGTCGGCGACTCCCAGTTGTCTTCCACAAAGCGGATGTCGTGATCCTTGGCCCGGATGCCCAGGGCTTCCAGCGATGCCAGGTAGGTCTCCTGAATGCCGTCGGGGCTGGGCTTGATCAGCACCTGGTATTGGAAGTAATGCTGCGCCCGGTTGGGGTTATCGCCATAGCGACCATCGGTGGGGCGCCGGCAGGGTTCGGGGTAAGCCACCGCCCAAGGCTCAGGACCGATCGCCCGCAACACCGTGTGGGGGCTCATCGTGCCGGCGCCCTTCTCGGTGTCGTAGGGCTGCAGGATCAGGCAGCCCCGCTCGGCCCAGAAGCGGTTGAGGGTGCTGATGATGTCCTGGAAATGCACGAGTTGCTCCTGAAGGGGCCGGCGTGGGCGCGCTCGGCCCCCGATTCTGCCCAGCGGCGGTTCCGCGCTAGGCACGAGCACCTACTGACGCGCCCCGCAGAGCACCGCAAATTGAAAGCAGTTGCCGATCTCAGATGGGACCCGACTTCGGACTCGCCATCCTGTTGCCCGCTGCCCTGTTCAGCCTGGTCACGATCGCCTGCTCGTCGCGACAGGAGCATGAGATCGAGCAGCGCCAGCGCGCTCAGGCCACCAGCTGCAGCAATCCCATCTGGCCACCAGCCAGCAATCGATGACGCACCTGGGAGAACCCCACGGCTCGAGCCAAATCTTCCTGCTCTGAACCGGTTGGGAAGCGCTGCAAGCTGCGCTCGAGATAGGCGTATTGATCCTCTAACCCAGCTCGCCGGGCCAGGGGCACCACCAGCTGGCGCAGATAAAACCGCTGAAAGGCAGCCGTGGCGCCGCGGTGATCGGCTGGGCGATTGAAGTCGAGCACCGCGGCGCGACCGCCGGCAAGCAACAAGCGGCGCAGCTCCCGAAGGCCAGCCGCGGGATCGCTCAGGTTGCGCAGGCCATAGGCCATCACGGCGCCATCGGCCCAGCCATCCGCCAGATCAGTGGCTGCCGCATCGCCTTGGCGGAATTCCAAGGGCAGCCAAGGCTGGCGACGAGCCCGCTGGCGCGCACGCTCCAAGGGAGCAGCAGCGGCATCAAGCCCGAGCACCAGCCCACCAGGGCGAACTTTCTCCGCCAGCACCACGGCCAGATCACCGGTACCGCAACAAAGATCCAGCAAGCGCTGGCCTGGGGAAGGATCGAGCCAAGCCACAGCCTGTCGCTTCCAGAGGCGATGCAACCCCAGGCTGAGCAGGTCGTTGAGGTTGTCGTAGGCCGGGGCGATGCGATCAAACAGATCGCGCACCTGCTCAGGATCGCCGGGTTGAATCGACACTGGCATCCCAGGGCAGGGAGATCGCATCGAGACTGACACCTCCAGCCACCAGCTGGGCCTCGATCCGATCAGCACTGGTGAAGGCCATCACCATCACCGCAGCCAGCCCAACGGCAGCGGAACACACCATGCAGCCAGCCAGCATCAAGGAAAACTCCTTGCGATCAGCGGCGGCCTGCATGAGCTGCAGCGCCCAAGCCACCATGGCCACCACCACCAGCACAATCACTACCGCCAGGGCCGTGGAATGGGACTGGACCAGGGCAGGCACGGACGGGCTTTTGACGACTCTGAGACAAATGTAACGGCGCGTAACGCTGGGGCGCGACGGCGTCAGCCGATCGCGGCGGCCGGGCGCTCCAGCGGGCGAATCATGAGGCCGCGCTCGAGCAGATCCGTCTTGATCTGCTCCATCGTGAGCACGCCGTCGTGTAGCAGGGAAGCCAGCAGGGCCGCCGAGGCATGGCCTCCGTTGGGGCCTGCATCCAGGGCCTGGGCGATGTGATCGATGCAGCCAGCACCGCCACTGGCGATCACCGGAACCTCCACCGCATCGGCGACCGCCCGGGTGAGCTCAAGCTCGTAGCCCGCTTGGGTGCCGTCGCCGTCCATCGAGGTGAGCAGGATCTCGCCGGCCCCCAGCTCCACCACCCGCTGCGCCCAGGCCACCGCATCAAGGCCCGTGTTTTCGCGGCCGCCTTTCACATACACATCCCAACCACCCTCGCGGCGCCGGGCATCAATCGCCACCACGATGCACTGACAGCCAAAGCGCTCCGCGCCACGAGCCACCAACTCCGGATCGCGCACCGCTGAAGAATTCAGGCTCACCTTGTCGGCCCCGGCGCGGAGCAGCTCGGTGATTCCCTCCACCGTGCTGATGCCGCCCCCCACGGTGAAGGGAATCGTGACGGCTTCGGCGGTGCGGCGAACCAGATCAACCAGGGTGGCGCGCCCCTGGTGGGAGGCAGCGATATCAAGAAACACCAGCTCATCAGCGCCAGAAGCGCTGTAGCGGCAGGCGAGCTCCACCGGATCGCCGGCATCGCGCAGACCCACGAAGTTCACCCCTTTCACCACCCGACCATCGGCCACGTCGAGGCAAGGAATGATCCGTTTGGCGACCATGGGAGTGAAGGAACAGCCGTGTGTCCGGGGGCTAACCTGGCGCCACTTTTGTCGCGCTGGACATGTCCCAGGCTGCCATCACCGTCGGCACGAAGGTGCGGGTCACCCGGGTGCGCGACCGCATTCCCGCCGACCTCGTTGCGGCCCTGCAGGCGGATGCCACCGGCACCGTGAAGGACTTCAAGTTGACCGACGGCAAAGGCATTGGCGTGGTGGTGGAGCTGGCCAACGGCACCACCACCTGGTTCTTCGACGACGAAATCACCGCAGCCTGAAGCCGCCACTGTGAGCGACTCCCCCAGCGACTCTCCCAATCCCACAGCCAGCAGCGGCGCGGGAGCGCGCCAACTGCTGGGCATGAAAGGTGCCAGCGGCACCTCCAACATCTGGAAGATTCGGCTTCAGCTGATGAAGCCGGTCACCTGGATTCCTTTGATCTGGGGGGTGCTCTGCGGCGCCGCAGCCTCCGGCAACTTCCATTGGACCTTCACCGAGGTGGGCGCTTCGATCGCCTGCATGGTGATGAGCGGTCCCCTGCTGGCCGGCTACACCCAAACGATCAACGACTACTACGACCGCGAGATCGACG
>JBIIDQ010000222.1:0-3609 GCA_044238295.1 Vulcanococcus sp. | reverse complement strand
GCCCAGGCTGCCCTGGAAAGTGATCGTCCGATCCACCGGATCTGGTGCACCCCGGAGATGCGCTTTCAGCCCCGTTTCATGCAGCTTCTGCGTGAAGCCAAGGCTGGCGGTGTCTTGGTGGAAGAAGTCACCTGGTCGCGGCTCGGCCAACTCACCGATGGCGCGGTGCATCAAGGGATCGTCCTGCAAGCTGCTGCAGCCGAAACCCTCGATCTCGGCAGCTTGATCGAGGGTTGCCGTCAGATCGGCGAGCCGCCGCTGCTGATGGCGCTCGATGGCATCACCGACCCCCATAACCTCGGCGCCATCGTCCGCAGCGCCGAAGCGCTTGGCGCCCACGGGCTTGTGCTGCCCCAGCGTCGCAGCGCCGGCCTGACCGGTTCTGTGGCCAAGGTGGCTGCCGGAGCTTTGGAGCACCTGCCAGTCGCGCGGGTCGTGAACCTCAACCGCTCCCTGGAAACCCTCAAGGAAGAGGGGTATCGCGTGATCGGCCTAGCCGGCGAGGCCGGTGTGGCCCTGAGCGAGGCGGATCTCGATGGTCCGCTGGTGATTGTCACCGGCTCTGAAGGCGCTGGTCTGTCCATGCTCACCCGCAAGCACTGCGACCAGTTGGTGCGCATTCCCCTGAGGGGTGCGACGCCGAGCCTCAACGCTTCGGTAGCCACTGCAATGGTGCTCTACGAGGTGGCCCGTCGCGGCTGGATGAAACAAATCACGGGGTCCTCGCCCGCCCCACGGATTGTGCGGCCTCAGCTCGCCACTCCCCCCGCGATCGATCGCACGGAACCACCTGCACCGGAGCCTGAATCGTTTGAACCAGAGGAGCTTGAAGCTCTCCTGCCTGACCTCGATACCGCTGATCAGCCCCAACCACTGGCAGAGGCTGATCAGGATTTGTCAGAGCCCCATGCCGAGCCTGCACTGGCTCTGGGTCTGGCCCCGCACGTGCCAACGGGCTTCGCGGGCGATATCCAGCTCTGAACATCCGGGCCGCAGTTGCTGCGCACGGCCCTTTCGCCGCCACAATGAGTCCACTGTCCATCGCCCCGATGACCACCCTGTTCCAGCCCCTGCGCAGCGTTGCCAATGGGCTTGGTCTGGCCTGGTGGGCTCGGGTGGAGACCCGCCAGCCGGATGTGACGTATTGGTTTGGGCCCTACGTGCGGCGCAGCAGCCTGGAGGAGGCCCTGCCTCCTTTCTTGGCTGATCTCCGCAGCGAGGGCGCGGCAGAGATCAGCCATGCCTTGCTTCGCACACGCCGTGGCGAGCCTTTCACCCTCAGTGCTGACTGATAGCGTCAACCCCTGGATTTGCAGCAGGGTTGATGGGTATCGCCGAGTGGCGCGAGCAGCTCAAGCGCGGCGAGGTGTCCGCCCGTGAGCTCACCGATCACCACCTCAGTCGCATTGAGGCCGTTGAGCCCAGCATCAAGGCCTACACCGAGGTAACGGCAGAGCGAGCCCGCGCTGATGCGGATCGCATCGATGCTGCTCGTGCTGCTGGCGACCCCCTTCCGCCGCTGGCCGGTGTGCCCCTGGCCATTAAGGACAACCTGTGCACCCGTGGGGTTCGCACCACCTGCTCCAGTCGCATGCTGGAGAATTTCGTTCCTCCCTACGAGTCCACGGTCACTTCGCGTCTATGGGATGCGGGCGCGGTGCTGCTCGGCAAGACCAATCTCGATGAGTTCGCCATGGGCAGCTCCACCGAGACCTCCGTGTTCGGTCCAAGCCGCAATCCCTGGAACACCGACAAGGTTCCTGGCGGCAGCTCTGGCGGTAGCGCAGCTGCCGTGGCTGCGGGTGAGTGTGTTGGCTCGCTGGGCTCTGATACCGGCGGTTCCATTCGGCAACCGGCCGCCTTTTGCGGTGTGGTGGGTCTGAAGCCCACCTATGGCCGGGTCAGCCGCTACGGCCTGGTGGCCTTCGCCAGTTCGCTCGATCAGGTGGGTCCTTTTGCCGCCAACGTGGCCGACGCGGCTGAACTGCTCCAGGTCATCGCCGGTGAGGACCCGCGCGATTCCACCTGTCTCAAGGCCCCTGTGCCGAACTACACGGCTGCTCTGCAGCAGCCGGTGGCGGGCCTGAAGGTGGGCATCGTGCGCGAGTGCTTTGAGGCCGAGGGCCTCGATCCGGCTGTGAAGGCCTCGGTGATGGCTGCCGCCGCTCAGCTCGAGGCACTGGGCTGTGAACTGGTGGAAGTGAGCTGCCCTCGTTTCAACGACGGCATCGCCACCTACTACGTGATCGCTCCTTCGGAAGCCTCGGCCAACCTGGCCCGATACGACGGTGTGAAATACGGCTACCGAGCGACCGATGCGGCGAGCCTGGCGGAGATGACCTCTCGCAGCCGCGCCGAGGGATTTGGTGACGAGGTGAAGCGCCGCATCCTGATCGGCACCTATGCCCTCTCGGCCGGCTACGTGGATGCCTACTACAAGAAGGCTCAGCAGGTGCGCACCCTGATTCGCCGCGATTTCGATCGCGCCTTCGGAGCGGTGGATGTGCTGCTCACTCCCACCTCCCCCACCACCGCCTTCGGCTTCGGTGCCCACAGCGAGGATCCCCTCGCCATGTATCTGGCCGACCTGCTCACCATCCCCGCCAACATGGCGGGCCTGCCCGCCATCAGCGTGCCCTGTGGCTTTGATGCAGCGGGCCTTCCGATCGGCGTTCAGCTGATCACCGGCGTGCTTCAGGAGGAGCGTCTGCTGCAGGTGGCCTGGCATTACGAGCAAGCGGCCCAGGTGATGGCCAAGCGTCCTGAAGCCGTTTTGGTCCCCTGAAAGCACTACATCTGGTGTTGGCCCCTTAGCCTGGGCCCACTGCATCGCTCCGGCGCCGCCGCCTTTGGCTTTCGTCCCGCTCCACAACCACAGCGATTACAGCCTCTTGGATGGGGCTAGTCAGCTGCCGGCGATGGTGAAGCGGGCCGAGGAGCTGGGGATGCCGGCTCTCGCCCTCACCGATCACGGTGTGATGTATGGCGCCATTGAGCTGCTGAAGCTTTGCAAAGGCACCTCGGTCAAGCCGATCATCGGCAACGAGATGTATGTCATCAACGGCGCGCTTGATGACCCCAACCCCCCCAAGAAGGAGCGTCGTTACCACCTGGTGGTGCTGGCCAAGAACGCGGTGGGCTACCGCAACCTGGTGAAGCTCACCAGCATCAGCCATCTGCGCGGCATGCGCGGCCGCGGTATCTTTTCGCGCGCTTGCATCGATAAACCCACCCTTGAGCAGTACAGCGAGGGGTTGATCGTGGCTACCGCTTGCCTCGGTGGTGAGATCTCCCAGGCGATCCTTCGCGGCCGCCCCGATGTGGCCCGCGATGTAGCCCGCTGGTATCAGGGAGTGTTTGGCGACGATTTCTACCTGGAAATCCAGGATCACGGTTCACCGGAAGATCGGATCGTGAACGTGGAGATGGTGCGCATCTCCCGCGAACTCGGGATTCCGATCGTTGCCACCAACGACGCTCATTACCTCACCAGCAACGACGCCGAGGCCCACGACGCACTGCTCTGCATCCTTACCGGCAAGCTCGTGACCGACGAGAAGCGCCTGCGCTACACCGGCACCGAATACATCAAGGGCGAGCAGGAGATGC
>JBIIDQ010000220.1:0-3627 GCA_044238295.1 Vulcanococcus sp. | reverse complement strand
TCCCTGATCGCAGCGGCGTCAACGCTGTCGTCGGCTGCCCTGGTGTTCAGGCTGGGGTTCTGTTTTCGCTGGCGTGGCCGGCGGTTCGCATCGTCGGCGAGGGCCTCGATGTCGAGGGAATCGCCAGTGGACTCTCCGGGATTGCGACCGGGCCCTTTCGAGGTTTGAGCCGTTTCAGCGGCTGCTCGTCCTGCTTCAGCCTCCACGAGAGGCTCAAGACCAAACAGCGTTCCCTGCAGGGCCAGCTCCGGCTGCTGCGGGGACGACGCGCTCAAAGCCTGCCAGCGGGTGCTCGATCGTAGGTCGATCGCGAAGACACCTCTAAAGCCTGAAGCGGCGCCACAACTTGTGAAGGAACGCGGCTTGGGCCAGCGGTCTCGTGGAACCTGCGTGGGAGAATCCACCAACTGCTCGGCCGGCGCCGCCGCTGTTCCATGACGATCCTCAACACCCTCACCGTTCTGGCTCTGGTGGTGATGTCGTTCGCCCTGATCGTGGCTGTGCCCGTGCTCTACGCCAGCGACGACACCAGCGGTCGCTCCAACCGTTTGATCCTGCTGGGTGGCCTGGCCTGGGTTGCTCTGGTGCTGGTCAACTGGGGTGTGAGCTACTTCGTGGCCTGAGCCCGCTCGCGGTTCATTCGTAGGCTGACCGCAGTGCACGGCCAGCCAGCGTGACTGTTTTTGAAGGCCAATTCGTCGGAGCGCAGTCGCTGCGGGTCGCCATTGTGGTGGCGCGTTTCAACGATTTGGTCACCTCCAAGTTGTTGAGTGGTTGCCTCGATTGCCTCTCGCGCCACGGCATCGATGTGTCTCCCAGCAGCACCCAGCTCGATACGGCTTGGGTGCCAGGCAGCTTTGAAATCCCTCTGATCGCTCAGCGTCTCGCCGCCAGTGGTCGCTACCAGGTGGTGATCACCCTGGGGGCTGTGATCCGCGGGGATACCCCCCACTTCGATGTGGTGGTAGCTGAGGTGAGCAAGGGTGTGGCTGCTGTGAGTCGCGACACCGGCGTGCCAGTGATCTTCGGTGTGCTCACCACCGACACCATGCAACAGGCGCTCGAGCGCGCTGGCATCAAGAGCAATCTGGGCTGGAGTTACGGCCTGCAGGCCATCGAAATGGGAAGCCTCATGGCAGCGCTTCCGGGGTGATGGCTTCAACCGCTACCCGTGGTGCCGTCTGAGATCGTTTCACTCCACCAGTGGTGGATGCGCGATTGGCATGGTCTACAATGCTTTCGAACGACCTCCTCAAGATGGGGTCGCGGCATCTTGTGTCGCGACCCTTTTTTTGGTTGTGGCAGGATTTGAGAGATAAAGCCGCTGCGAATGTCCTCAATACACTCACGGAAGGGCATCATCCTGGCTGGTGGAAGTGGTAGTCGTTTGCATCCAATCACCCAAGCTGTGAGCAAACAGCTTCTGCCGGTGTATGACAAACCGATGATTTACTACCCGCTCAGCACCTTGATGCTGGCGGGAATCCGCGAGATATTGATTATCACGACGCCCAACGATCAGCCTGCTTTTCAGAGGCTGTTAGCCGATGGTTCCGACTGGGGTGTTGAAATTCAGTATGCGATCCAGCCCAGTCCAGATGGGTTGGCACAGGCTTTTCTGATTGGTGCCGAGTTTCTTGCGGAGTCGCCAGCTGCTTTGGTTTTGGGCGACAACCTCTTTCACGGTGATAGCCCCTTGGGCCGAGGCCTCAGGGGTGAAGCTGGCGCCACGGTGTTCGCTTATCCGGTGCGTGATCCTGAGCGCTACGGAGTGGTGGAGTTTGACGCTAAGGGTCGTGTATTGAGTATTGAGGAAAAACCAACCAAACCCAAGTCGCGTTATGCCGTGACGGGACTGTATTTCTATGACGCAACAGTGGTTGAACGAGCCCGATCTGTTGTTCCCTCGCCGCGAGGAGAGTTGGAGATTACGGATCTCAATCGCCTTTATTTGGAGGATGGCCTTCTGCAGGTCCAGTTGATGGGTCGCGGCATGGCGTGGCTCGACACTGGCACTTGCGATTCACTCCATGAGGCATCGAGCTATATCCGCACCTTGGAACATCGCCAGAGCCTCAAAGTGGGTTGTCCTGAAGAAGTGGCGTGGCGGCAGGGGTGGATCTCTTGTGACCAGCTCGCGAATCTCGCTCACCCCCTGCGTAAGAGTGGGTATGGAGATTATCTGCTGCAGTTGTTGGAGCAGGATCAGCCGCAGCACTTGGATGGCCTGGAGGTTGTCGGATGATCAGCGCTCAACGCCTTTCCACCGCCGCCGGTGCAGCGATGGCTGGCCCCTTGTTGATCACACCTCAGGTGTTTGGTGATCAGCGCGGTTTCTTTTTCGAGAGTTGGAACAAGCAGGCTTTTGATCAGGCCCTCGCGCAAGATGATCAACCACTCCCCGAGTTTGTTCAAGACAACCACTCCCGCTCCAGCCGGGGAGTGCTGAGGGGGCTCCACTACCAGGTGCTGCCCCATCCACAGGGCAAGCTTGTGCGCTGTGTCATGGGTGAAATCTTTGATGTGGCGGTGGATCTTCGCCGTCAGTCCCCCACCTTTGGCCAATGGGTCGGCGCGTGCCTCAGCGCAGCGAATCATCAGCAACTTTGGGTGCCTGCTGGCTTTGCCCACGGCTTTCTCACTCTCAGCGACCAGGCCGAAGTGCTCTACAAGACCACCGATACTTGGGCTCGAGACTGCGAAGCTTCGATCCGTTGGGATGACCCGCAGATTGCGATTGCGTGGCCGGCTTTGGCCGATGGCACGTCTCCTCTGGAGCCAATCCTCTCAGAGAAGGATGCAATGGCACCGTTGCTGGCGGATCAGACATGCGTGTTCTGATCACTGGTGCGACGGGCCAACTCGGTCGGGCCTTGTTGGGGCAGCGGCCAGTCTTGCAATCGGGTGAGCCTCTCGAGTGCATTGCCACCAGTCGTGGTGGAGGGGAGGGTTTGGTTCCCCTTGATCTGGCCGACGCGGCGGCTTGCCGCGCCATCGTGCAGCACTATCGCCCCGACTGGCTGGTGAATGCTGGTGCCTATACGGCGGTTGATCAAGCCGAATCTGAGCCTGAGCTAGCCCAGGCCGTGAATGCCGGTGCGCCCGCCGCTTTCGCAGAGGCGTTGCAAGACACCGGCGGACGTTTGCTTCAGATCAGTACGGATTTTGTGTTTCGTGGGGATCAGGATTCGCCCTATCGGCCTGAACAGTCGACGGACCCTCTTGGGGTGTATGGCGCGACAAAGGCTGCTGGCGAGCAAGCGGTGTTGGATCGCCTGGGTGGCGATGGGTTCGCTGTGGTGCTGCGAACCAGTTGGGTCTATGGCCCCGTGGGACGCAACTTTTTGCTCACGATGCTGCGGCTGCATCGTGAACGCGCGGCGGCTGGAGCTGAGCTGAGTGTGGTTGCTGACCAAGTGGGGTGTCCAACGGCAACGGCAGGCTTGGCTGCAGCGTGTTGGCGTGTGTTAAGAGCTCAGGCAGACGACGCTGTGGTGTTACCCCCGATTCTTCATTGGAGCGATGCTGGCCGAGCCAGTTGGTATGACTTCGCTGTTGCGATTGGTGAGTTGGCTGTGCAATCGCATCTGCTCACACAGGCAGCCGTGGTGCGTCCGATTACGAGCG
>JBIIDQ010000221.1:0-3627 GCA_044238295.1 Vulcanococcus sp. | reverse complement strand
CGAGCCGTCGTGCAGTGGTGCTGGCCAGATCGCCCAACTCGCCGTGATCGCGATTGTATTCTGTATGGCATATCCGATCAAAAGCGTTCGAGGTAAAGCCCTGTTTTTGCTTTTTGCGCCAGTTTTGGGATATTTTGTCAATGTGATCAGAATCGGCTTACTTGCGCTCATTGTGGGAAGTACTATACCCTACAAGGATCAACTTTTCGATTTCTTCCATGACGAGTGGGGTGGCTTGGTGTTTTCGGGCATCGCCACTGTCATCCTCGGACAAATTTACATGGTAATGGTAGAGCGTCAGATCGCGTCTCGTAATGCTGAAATCTAATCTCGCAATGCCCAAATCTCAACACTTGCAAGCCTGGGGAATGGTCTTAGGGATTGCCTTCACATCGTTCGGCATTCTGCGAGTTGGGGGATTTCCTATCGATGCACCCAAGCCAATTGCCCTGAATCCTGAACTCGTCCAAGCACTTCAGAAAGAGGGATGGAAAATCGATAGTAGGGTTCCAGCTCAAGGCAGAAAAGACATTTCCAACGAGGAGGGTTTGATTTTAGCCGCTCAACCTAACCACCATTCTGGAGATGTCACGGAATCTGTGCTTATCACTCTTATTCCAGTGAGAACTCGCAGTTCCCAGCAGCTTGGTTCCGATACGATCGGGCCCGTGTTCAGCGCAGACCCGGGTGAGAAGCCAAGATCACTCAAAATCGGCAGCGATGGGTTCCTGCGCTTCAATGACAGTCAGAAGCGCGAAGTCGCTTCGAGTTGTATTGCAGGTTCCCAGGCCAGTACGGTGAAGGAGGTGGTGTCTCGCAAGACACATGGTTTGTCGCGCACCTGGCTTGATCGCATCAAGCGATCGGTGGGTCTTGAACCACTTACCGACTGGAGCTGCGTTTTTATTACCATCACTGTGGATCAAAACCCGAACAACAAACTAGAAGCCGACCAGGCAATTACTCGTGCCTGGTCTGGCATAAAGCCTCTTTTTGTTGAGCTGCAACGTTCAAAACGCATTTGATGAGCGCAAACATAAAAGCGTTTTGATCAGAATTTTAGTATCCAGCTTCAGGCTCCAGTCACGCGCGTAGCGTAGATCAGCTTCGATTCTGCTGGCCATGGATTCCAGGCTGCTCGTCTCGCCGCGCAAACCCTCGATCTGGGCAAGGCCGGTAATTCCCGGCTTGCAGGCATGCCTCTGCATATACCCAGGGATCCTTTTGCGGTAGTGCTCGTTGTGATCCACGGCATGGGGCCTTGGACCCACCAGGCTCATCTGCCCCTTGACTACATTTAGGAGCTGTGGGAGTTCATCAAGGCTCCAGCGCCGGAGAAAACGGCCCACAGGAGTGACGCGTGGATCGTTGCGAGTGGCCTGTTTCAACCCTGGTGTGTCGCCGGCTTCAAGTACCCGCATGGTGCGAAACTTGTAGATACGGAAGCGGCGGCCGTCGAGTCCGTAGCGGTCCTGCATGAACAGAATTGGACCTGGGCTCGACAGTTTCACTGCGATCGCAATCAGCAGCAGCAGTGGACTGATCAGAAGCAGCGCAGCACTGCTGATCGCCAGGTCGAAGCAGCGCTTGAGCTGGCGGTCGGTCATCAGTCGATCTCCACCCCAGAGATTGATGCACCATTGACTGCCAACAAAATCAATGTTGAAGCGCATCGACTGTTTTGCCCAGTTTGGCGCGTAGGTTACCGGGATACAGGTGTCGCCAAACAGCTGAAGCACATCGGCCATCTCCACTCCGTTGCGTGTCACATGGCTGAACACGATGCGATCCACATCGTGTAATTCGAGCCACCGTTTCATATCGACCAACCCGCCCCCCCAGCGTGGCAACGCAGATGTGTCGGTGTCGGGGAAGGGAGCCTGCGGGCCAAACCAGACCACCAGCCGAAGCCCCAACCAGGCATTGCGCTGGAGCTCTTGGGAGAAAGCCACTGCGGCGTCCGGCATCCCCCAGTAGAGAACACTGCGGCTGTTGCCTCCTCGGCTGCGGTGAATACGGAGCAGCTTGCGCAGGCCCACATGGTTGAGTAACAGCACTCCTAGAGACAGGAGAGCCCAGAGGCCGCTCTGGTATCTGGAGAAGCTGGCGCTGGTTTCAGTGATGAAGCTGAGCGCAAGCATTCCCGTGCAGACCAACAGCCAGCTGCTGATCACCCGGCGAGCCAAGAACAGCAGGCTGTTGTTGCGAAAACTTCCATACAGTCCACCCAAGGGCAACAGGATGCAGGTGCAGCCAACCACCCACACCCAAGGCTGAATCTGGAGTTCGGGATGATTCCAGGCTGTGCCGCCCAACAGCACCACAAATAGAACGGTGACCACAAGGGGATCAACGATTCGTTGGAACCGCGACAGATCACGGGCATGCAGGCGGAGCCTGCCGGCCATAGTGGAGGCAAGCATCTAAGGTGAATTCGGCTGAGTGGACATCATGGGATCACAAACTGGGTAAGCACGAACTGGGTAACCAGGTCAGTCAAGCGCCTAATGGCGAAAACAACCGCCCTCGGGCGAGAAACCGTGGTCATTTCCACGAATCCCCATCTGGATCCTTATGAAGGTGTTGCTTTACGGACTGAATTACGCACCGGAGCCGGTGGGAATCGGTAAGTACAGCGGTGAGTTGGCCCAATGGCTGGCATCACGAGGCCATCAGGTGCGTGTGATCACAGCACCACCGTATTTTCCGCAGTGGCAGGTCCGTGTCAATCGCTACCGACGCGAAAAGCGTGACGGTGTGCAGGTTTGGCGATGTCCCTTGTGGGTGCCACGCCGGCCGAACGGGCTGAAGCGGCTGTTGCATCTGGCCAGCTTTGCACTCAGCAGTTCACCGGTGTTGCTCGCACAACGCCTGTGGCAACCCGCGGTGGTGATCACGGTGGCGCCGGCCTTCTTCTGCACGCCGGGCTCACTTTTGTTAAGTGCTGTCTGCGGACGAGGCACAGTGAGCTGGCTCCATATCCAGGATTTTGAACTGGATGCGGCGTTTGAACTGGGCCTGCTCAAGGGACGTCAGCTGCGTAGCTTGGCGGAGCTCTGGGAGCGTCGCATCCTTCAGGGATTCACACGCGTCAGCACGATCAGTGAAGCGATGGTGAGGCATGCCATCGATAAGGGCGTGCCTTCGCATCGGGCGGTGCTCCTACCCAACTGGGTCGATCTCCGCCTGATCAGCCCCCAACCGGAGAACCAGCGTGTAACCAATCCCTACCGCCAGGAGCTAGGTATCAGCGCTGATCAGCAGGTGTTGCTCTATTCGGGTTCAATGAATCAAAAACAGGGTCTGGAATTGCTTGTAGAGGCCATCCATCAACTGGCTGATCTCCCCGGCCTGGTGTGGCTATTTGCGGGGGAGGGGCCAAGTCGAGCCGAGCTCGCAGCAGCTACGGTGGGGATGGCTAATGTAAAGCTGCTGCCCTTACAGCCGCTCGAGCGTCTTAACGATTGGCTGAATCTGGCCGATGTCCATCTTCTGCCGCAGAAGGCCGGTGCAGCAGATCTGGTTTTACCGTCGAAGCTGTTAGGGATCCTCGCTAGCGGTCGTCCGTTTGTGGCTAGCTCACCTGCTGGTAGCGAGTTAGGGCAGTTGGCTGAGCTTGCCGGAATT
>JBIIDQ010000018.1:0-12840 GCA_044238295.1 Vulcanococcus sp. | reverse complement strand
TCCCGGAGCTCTCGGTTCGGGCGGCTTCTCAACCGCCTTTTGAACCTACAACACCGATCTCTCGGAGGTCTTCGGCTCCTGCGCAGCTCGCCTCTCGGCTCATGCGCAGTCCAAAACCATAACACCACTCCCCGGAACGGTGTCAACCCCTACAGAAGAACCGATGAAACCAAAAGCCATTTCTAGGGTTTGCGTACGTCAGACCCGAGACTGGGCGAGGGATGGCCAAGCAGTTCAGCCAAGAGCGTCTACGCGTCAGGCCCAGCTCACAAGAACAGGCGGTGGTCAGCGCCGCCAACGAACACTTCGAACGAACCCTCATCCGCGTCCGAGGTGAGCTGGTGGGTTCGATGGCGGCACTGAGCCATCCGGGCGGGAAAGACGCACCGCTCAACTACGAGGAAGTGTTCCTGCGGGACAACGTGCCGGTGATGTTGCTGCTGCTGGTGCAGGGACGCTTCGCCATCGTTCGCAACTTCCTGGAGACTTGCCTAGAGCTGCAAAGCAGCGCCTATCAGACACGAGGTGTGTTCCCCACCAGCTTTGTGGAACAAAGCGGTGTGCTGGTAGCCGACTACGGCCAGCGCTCCATCGGACGCATCACCTCTGTGGATGCCAGCCTCTGGTGGCCAGTGCTCTGCTGGCTTTACGTGCGCCGCAGCCGCGACTGGGACTTCGCCTGCAGCCAGCGGGTGCAGAGAGGCGTGCAACTCCTGCTTGATCTGGTGCTGCACCCCACCTTTGAAGGCACCCCAGTGCTGTTTGTTCCCGATTGCGCCTTCATGATTGATCGCCCCATGGATGTATGGGGCGCACCGCTGGAGATTGAGGTGCTGCTGCATGGCTGCCTGGGGAGCTGTTGCCAGCTGATGGCCCTGGCACAACGCAGCCACAACAGCCGCCTACTCGAGCAACGGTTGGTGCTGACCCGTGAGTGGAAGCACGACCTACGCCGCTATTTGCTGAAGCACTACTGGGTGACCAGCAAAACCATGCAAGTCCTGCGGCGCAAGCCAACGGAGCAATACGGCGAGACGCAGGCCCTCAATGAATTCAATGTGCAACCCCAAGTGATCCCGCCCTGGTTGCAGGACTGGCTCGAGGACCGAGGCGGCTACCTGATCGGCAACATGCGAACCGGCAGGCCCGACTTCCGCTTCTACAGCCTGGGGAATTGCCTGGCCTGCCTGTTTGAGCTGATTACCGCGCCTCAGCAACGGGCTCTGTTTCGGCTGGTGCTGCACAACCGCGACCATCTGATGGCACAGATGCCGATGCGCATTTGCCATCCGCCCCTGGAAGGAGGGGAGTGGAGCGAAAAAACCGGTTCTGATCCCAAGAACTGGCCTTGGTGCTACCACAACAGCGGCCATTGGCCGAGCCTGCTTTGGTACTTGGCAGGAGCGGTGCTGTTGCACGAACAGCGCTATCCCCAAGCTGATGTACTGCTGATGGGCCAGATGCGGGCCATGCTCGAGGAGTGCTACTGGATGCAGCTGAACCAACTACCGCGCCAGCAATGGGCGGAGTATTTCGATGGACCCACCGGTACCTGGGTGGGACAGCAAGCGCGCACCTATCAGACCTGGACAATCGTTGGCTTTCTGCTGCTGCACCACTTCCTGAGAGTGAATCCCGTGGACGTGAGCCTGCTTGATATCAACCTCGACTCAATCGACCACTGACAACTGACACAAAAAAACCCGGCCTGCAGGCCGGGTCACCACAAGGTGGGCTGTTCGAGTCAGAACAGGCCCAGGGTGAGGGACTTGTCGATGGGCAGAGCAGCACCGATACCGAGGTAGATCGCGAAAGCGGTGCCGAATAGGAACACCGACATCGCCACAGGACGGCGGAAGGGGTTCTGGAACTTGTTGAAGCTCTCGATGAAGGGCACAAGCATCAGACCCAGGGGAATCATGGTCTGCAGGGCAATGCCCAGAAGCTTGTTGGGAACCACCCGCAGGATCTGGAACACCGGGTAGAGGTACCACTCGGGAAGAATTTCCAGCGGCGTGGCGAAGGGATCAGCCTTGTCGCCCAGCATGGCGGGGTCGAGCACAGCAAGACCAACCAAGCAGGCGATCGTGCCCAGGATGACCACCGGGAAGATGTAGAGGAGGTCGTTCGGCCAGGCGGGTTCGCCGTAATAGTTGTGGCCCATGCCCTTGGCCAGCTTGGCCCGCAGCTTGGGATCGCTGAGATCTGGCTTCTTGAGAACGTGCATGACGGTGACCGGGGAGGTGGTCGATGGGAGTCCCAGTGAGGAAAGGCTAGGAACCGCCCTGGGTGTAGCGGATCAGCGAGGCCGGGGGATCGGCGGGATCGCAACAATGCGAAACCACCGGTCAACAGAAATCAGAGGGGACCGGAAATGCCCTGCTTCCGGATCATCAAGAAGTGGATGAGCATGAAGACGGCGAGCAGCCAGGGCATCACAAAGGTGTGCAGGCTGTAGAAGCGAGTGAGGGTCGACTGACCGACACTTTCGCCACCGCGAAGCAGTTCCACCATGAAGTCGCCAACGACGGGCACAGCGGCCGGCACGCCGGAAACGATTTTCACGGCCCAATAGCCGAGCTGGTCCCAGGGGAGGGAATAGCCGGTGACACCAAAAGACACGGTGATCACAGCCATGGTCACGCCGGTGATCCAGGTGAGCTCACGGGGGCGCTTGAACCCACCGGTGAGGTAAACGCGGAACACGTGCAGGATCAGCATCAGCACCATCATCGAAGCGCTCCAGCGGTGAACGGAGCGAATCAGCCAGCCGAAGCTGACGTCGGTCATCAGGTACTGCACCGAGGCGTAAGCCTCAGCCACGGTCGGCTTGTAATAGAAGGTCATCGCGAAACCGGTCGCGAACTGGACCAAGAAGCAGACAAGGGTGATGCCGCCCAGGCAATAGAAAATGTTGACGTGGGGCGGCACGTACTTGGACGCGACATCGTCGACGATCTCCTGGATGTCCAGGCGCTCGTTGAACCAGTCGTAAACGGGCGAGGACTTTCCGCCGGCGGCGGGTGAGGAATTCGCCATGCAGCGAGAGGGTTTGGTTGGCAGAGTCTACCGATCACCTCCGACTGCCCGTGAGCGCTGCACAGCCTTTGACAGTTGGATCACGACTGGTGCGCAACCTCACAGCCCTGGGACTCAGTGCCCTGCTGATGGTGGTGGGCAGCCCCACTCCCCCCGCCCTCGCGCTGAATGACGGACAGCAACTGGTGGTGGAGAGCTGGCGGCTGGTGAACCAGAGCTATGTGGATCCCGAGCGCTTCGACACCATTCACTGGAAGCGGCTGCGCCAGAAAGCTCTGGAGCGACCCATCCAAAGCAGCGCCGATGCCTACGAAGCCATTGAGTGGATGTTGGCCCCAATTGGCGACCCCTACACCCGGCTGCTACGGCCAGCCGATTTCGCAGCACTCAAGGCCAGCACCCAAGGGAGCGTGAGCGGGGTCGGACTGCAACTAGGCATCCGCCAGGACGACACCGCCGTGGTGGTGATCGCACCACTGGACGGCTCGCCCGCAGCCGAAGCCGGGATCGGCAGCGGCAGTGAAGTCCTGCGCGTGGATGGAGTACGCACGGCCGAACTGGGCCTGGAAAGCACCGCCGCCCGGCTGCGGGGCCCGATTGGCACCTCCGTATTGCTCGAAATCCGAGCCCCCGATGGCCGAGCACGGGAAGTCGAGCTTCGGAGGAGACAGGTGGATCTGCTGCCGGTGCGCAGCCGCTTGATCGAACGCGACGGGCACAAACTTGGCTACCTGCGGATCACCCAATTCGCTGAGACTGTGCCTGTGGACGTTGCCAAGGCACTTCAGACCCTTGAGCAGCAAGGCATGGAGGCCCTGCTCCTGGATCTGCGCAACAACTCAGGGGGCTTGGTCAGCGCCGGGGTGGCAGTGGCCGACGCCTTTCTGGATGCAGCACCGATCGTGGAAACCCGGAACCGCGAGGGCTTTAGCGATCCGCAGCAGGCGAATCGAGGCCAGCTGTATGGAGGCCCCATGGTGACGCTGGTGAACAGCGGCACCGCCAGCGCCAGTGAGATCTTGGCCGGAGCGCTGCAGGACGACGAGCGATCGCCGTTGCTAGGCGGTCGCACCTTCGGCAAAGGCTTGATCCAGACCTTGATTGGGCTGGGGGGCGATGGCAGTGGCCTGGCTGTCACCGTGGCGCGCTACGTGACCCCGAGCGGCCGCGACATTCAGAACCTGGGCATTGAACCGGACCAACTGTTGCCCGCGCCTGAACCACTGGATCCCGGCGGCGCAGGTGATCGCTGGCTAGATGCGGCACTCAACAGCCTGGAACAACAGCTCAGCGGGCCGCAGGGATGAGCTCGCGCACCTATCACGACCCCCTGCATGGGGCGATCCGCCTGGATCGCCATCACCCGGCCGAGGCCCTGGCGATCCAGTTGATCGACACGCCCCCCTTTCAACGATTGCGGCGGATCCGCCAGCTGGGGCCGGCTTATCTCACTTTTCATGGCGCTGAATCAAGCCGCTTCACCCACTCACTGGGGGTGCTTCAACTGGCCCGACGCGCCCTGGCTGAGCTGTGCCGCCACGAACCGACGCTCTCGCAGGAGGCCGGTGTGCTCTTCGCCGCTGCCCTGCTGCACGATGTGGGCCACGGCCCCCTGAGCCACTCCGGCGAAGAGATGTATGGCCTGCACCATGAACAGTGGTCAGCCCGGCTGATCCGCGAACATCCCAGCCTGCGCGAACCCCTGGAGGCCATGGCACCCGGCAGCGCCGAGCTAGTGGCGGATCTGCTCGAACATGGGCGCTACCGCAATGGGGCCATCAAGGCGCTGGTGAGCAGCCAGCTCGATTGCGACCGGCTCGATTACCTACTGCGCGATAGCTACAGCACGGGCACCAGCTACGGGCAGCTTGATCTGGAGCGCATCCTGGCCAGCCTCACCCTCGCCCCAGATGGACAGCTGGCGCTGCATCCCAAGGGCCTGATGGCCGTGGAGCACTACCTGGTGGTGCGCAACCTGATGTACCGCAGCGTTTACAACCACCGCCTGAACGTGGTGTGCAACTGGCTGCTCACCCGCAGCATCGCCGTGGCTCGCCAGCTCGGGCCCGAGCAGGTGTGGGCTGACCCAGTGATGCAGCGCTGGCTCTGGCATCCCGATGTCCTCAGCCTCGACGACTTTCTTGGCAATGACGACCACCGCACCGGGTATCACCTGCAGCGCTGGCGTGAAGAGGGCCCTGCCGATCTTCAAGAGCTCTGCACCCGGCTCTTGGATCGGCGCCTGCTGCGGGCCAGCAATGTGAGTCAGCTCAGTAACGGGCGCAGGCTGGAGCTGCTGGCGCTGGCGCGGCGCCTGAGCGAAGAAGCAGGCTTGAAGCCCGATCTCTGCTGCGGCTTGCAAAGCCAGCAGAACCGCGGCTATCACCCGTATCGCGGCGGCCTGCGCCTGTGGGATGGCCAACAACTCACCGCTCTCGAGCAGCGTTCAGCTCTGGTGCAGAGCCTCAGCACAGCCACCGAAAGCGCCTGGCTGATCCATCCCCCAGAAATCACTGGCCCGCTGCGTCAAGAGCTGGCGATGGAGACGGGCACAGAAGCTCATTAAGTTGCCGCCATGCAATCCAGTCCCAGCCACCTGAGGCTCACGGCCGAGGCCCGGAGCAGCGCCTCGCCACTTGACGAGGTCACCGCCTGGCTCAACAGCAACCAAGGGGGTGGCCCGATCTGGCTGTTCTGCAGGGATCGAATCCTCAATCTGCCTGATCTACGCAGGATTCAGGCGGAGTTCGCGGGAAGGGGGGCTCGCCTCGAACGGGTCGTCGCCGAAGAACCGCTCGGACTGGTAGCCGCTGCAGGCCTGGGCCTAGACACAGCTCTCGAGCAGACCACGGCTGCGCCCTCCGACCCGACTCCACGCTCAACGGCACTCACGATTCATCGGGGCACACTGCGCTCAGGAGATCACCTCGACGTGGAGGGGTCGCTGCTGGTGCTGGGTGATGTGAATCCCGGGGCACGCGTTAGCGCCGGTGGCGACGTGCGGGTCTGGGGACGGCTACGGGGTGTGGCCCATGCCGGGGCAGGCGGTCATCGGGAGGCGCGAATCGTGGCTCTGCAACTGCGCCCGCTGCAACTGCGCATCGCTGATGCTGTGGCGCGCGGGCCGGAGGATTTACCGCCACCTGGCTTCTGCGAACAAGCCTTGCTCGCGGGGGGCTCGATCAACATTGAACCTGCCGAACCTCAGTGGCCCGAAGAGCGCGGCGGAAGGCTCAGTGGTTGACCAGACCGAACGCGCCCATCACCCCTGCCACCGCCATAAACCAGAGCGGCGAGATCTTGGTTCGCAGCATCAGCACACACACCACCAACGACACCGCATAGGCCGGGGTGTCGTGATCGGAGATCCGCAGGATTTTCAGACCAACAGCAAACAAGATGCCCAAGGTGATCGGCCCCAACCCACGCTCGAAGGCCACCCGCCAGGGGCTATGGCGGAGGCGATTCCAACTCAAGGCCGCCGCCACCATCACCAGGGTGGAGGGCAAAAGGATCGCGATTTCCGCAGTCACCCCGCTCAGCAACCCCCAAAGGGGGCCTTCCTTCACTGCCGCGCCCATGCCGAGTAGGCCCACGATCATGGAACTTGGCCCCGGCGCCGCCTCCGCAATGGCGTAGATGTCGGCGAACTGACGCGAGCTCAGCCAGCAGTATTGATCCACCGCCATGTGGTGGTACTCGTTGAGCAAGGTGTTGCCGCCCCCCAGGGAGAACAACGACAGGCTGAGGAAATCCCAGATCACACCCAGGAGGCTGCGCCAATCGCCGAGGTGCAGCGGCTCACAGAGGGCAGTGGTGGTGGCGGCAGCAATGACACCAGCGCTCATGGCTTGACATCTCTGGGCCAGTACCAGGCCATCGCGAGCGGTCCTGCCACCAGCACCAATGGCACCAGGCGCACATGGAACACGCTCATGGCGATGAAACTCGCCGCTGCCAGCACCATTGCCGCCGGATCGCGGCTGTAGGCGCCGGCGATCTTGAAGCCCATCGACAGCGCCATGCCGGCTGAGGCCGTAATCACACCGGCCAAAACACGATCCACCGCCATCGTTTCGTGGAGGTAGTAGTAGCCAAGGCCCAGCAGCATCAACACACTGAATGGCAGGAAAAGAATGCCGCTCAACGCCGCCATGGCGCCTGTTAAACCACGAAAGCGACTGCCGATATAGACAGCCATATTGATCTGATTCGGGCCTGGGAAGAGCCGAGCCACCGTGAGGCCGGTGATGAACTCCTCCTTGTTCATCCACTGGCGCTCCTCCACCACGATGCGCTCGCTCCAGGCCGACAAGCCACCCCCGAAGGAGGAGAGCGCCACCTGCTGCATCCCGAGGAACAACTGCAGATGGGTGGGCTGAACAGCGGGTTCAGCCATCAGTTGTGCACGAAGTGAGGATCCGGCGGCAGTTCACCGTTCTCGTGGTAGCGAGGGTCGAGGGGATCGGGAGCGCTGTACTTCTTCGATGCCTGCCAATCGGCCTCGAAGGTGGCCTCCAACCGCTGGATCACGCTCGGGCAATCGATCTCAATGCCCAGCTCGCGGCGCACATCAAAGGCGCTGCGATCGATGTTCATCGAGCCGGTCATGGCCGCCTTGCCATCCACAAGGATCAATTTGGCGTGCAGCTTGAGGTGCTTCTGGCGGCGGATCTTCACGCCGAAGAGCTCCATCACCCGCAGGGAGCTGAAGGTGTCATACACGTCCCAATCGCTGAGGCCGTGCTTGCCGCCGCAAAGCACGCGCACCTTCACGCCTCGCTCCCGGGCCGCCACGATCCGCTCGAGGATCACCGCATCCACAAACTTAGGGTGCTGGATCCAGAGGGTTTTGCGGGCCACATCGATCACCCGGGCCATCTGTCCGCGGCTGTGGGCGTTGCTCCACACCAGCCCCACATCCAGGCGCGGCTCAAAAAAGCTGCGGTGCCAATCAGCCTCAAAGCCCGCCCGCACCTGCTCAATCACCGCCGGGTCATGGGTGATCACGCCGTAGTCGCGGGTTTCGGTGAAGTACTTCTCGGAAAGATTGAAGGTGGCGATCAGAGCTGCGCTGCCATCGATCACGATCGATTTCTCGTGCGTGACCGGGAAGCATTCGCTGGTCCACACCACGTCGATGCCACCGCTCTGCAGCAAGGCAAAGGCCTCGTCGTTCCAGCGGTCGCCGCCGGAGGTATGGGGATTGAGCATCACCCGCACCCGCACGCCGCGGTCTCGGGCACGGAATAACGCTTGCTCGATCTGCTCGCTCTGCAGCTTGAACTGCTTGAGCAGCAGCTCCTCCTTGGCCTGATCGATCAGCTCCACCACTGAAGCGCCGCCGTCATCGGGCATGACAAGCAGGCGTTGGCTGCTGGTGATGCCGCTGATCAACACGTGAAAGGCTCGATTGGGGACGTTCTAAAGGGTTACCCCCGGGATGCCCAGTAAGGGGAACACAGGTCCATCCTTGGAAATGGCCTTAACCTGCCTCGATTCCAGATCGTGCCCGTGACCACCTCGGGAAGCCGTTCCATCCTGATCTGCTCAGGGAAAGGGGGCGTCGGAAAGACCACTCTCACCGCCAACTTGGGCATCGCTCTCGCCCGTCAGGGCGTGCGCACCGCTGTACTCGACGCCGATTTCGGCCTCCGCAACCTGGATCTGCTGCTGGGCCTGGAAAACCGGATCGTGTACACGGCCCAAGAGGTGCTTTCGGGCAGCTGCCGCCTCGATCAGGCCCTGGTCAAACACAAGCAGGAGCCCAACCTTGCCCTGCTCCCGGCTGGCAATCCGCGCATGCTCGAGTGGCTCAAGCCCGAAGACATGCAAACGATCGTGGGCATGCTCCGCGAAAGCTTCGATGTGGTGCTGATCGATTGCCCGGCCGGCATCGAAGACGGCTTCAAGAATGCAGCGGGGGCAGCGGAAGAGGCGATCGTGATCACCACCCCGGAAGTGTCCGCCGTGCGGGACGCTGACCGGGTGATCGGCCTGCTCAACACCCGCGGCATCAAGCCAATCCAGCTGGTGCTCAATCGGGTGCGTCCGAAAATGATGGCCAACCAGGAGATGCTGGCGGTCGACGATGTGACCGACATCCTGGCCCTGCCTCTGCTGGGACTCGTTCTGGAGGACGAGCAGGTGATCGTGAGCACCAACCGCGGTGAGCCGCTCACCCTCAACGGGAGCAGCTCCCCAGCTGCCCAGGCCTACAACAACATCGCCCGACGCGTCTGCGGTGAAGACGTGCCCTTGATCGATCCCGCCAAGGTGCGGCGCGGTCTGCGGGCCAAGATCGGCCGCCTGATGCACACCAAGATCTTCTGAGCCGATGACCCTGCGCGATTTCGTTAACAAGCTGCTCGGTCGTCAGCCCGCCAGCGCCACCACCGCCAAGCAGCGGCTCCAGCTGGTGCTCGCCCACGACCGCAGCGACCTCAACCCCGAGCTGCTCGAGCAGATGCGGCGCGAGATCCTCGAAGTGGTGAGCCGCTACGTGGAGATCGACATCGAAGAAGGCGATGTGAGTCTGGAAACCGAAGACCGCGTCACGGCTCTGGTGGCCAATCTGCCGATCCGCCGCACCAAGCCTCTGCCTGCTGAGGCAGAAGAGAGCGATCCCGTGTGGAGCGCCAGCCAAGCCTGAGGGGGAATGATCAGGACATCCCTGTCCATGACGCCATGTCCTACCTATCGCTCAGGGGTGTCACACCAGCTGAAGGCCAGGTGTTGCGGCATCTTGTGCGCGGCCTGAGCAATCGCTCAATCGCCGCTGAGCTCGTGCTCAGCCACCGCACGGTTGAGAGCCACATCTCCCGCCTGCTCGCCAAGACCGGCTGCAAAAGCCGCACCCAGCTGCTGCTCTGGGCCCTGGCCGAGCGATAAGCTCTCATTTGGAGGCCAAGCCTTCACGCCGGCTTAGCTCAGTGGTAGAGCAGCGCTTTTGTAAAGCGAAGGCCATCGGTTCAAATCCGTTAGCCGGCTTCTCTCTCAACAACTCTGCTGCCATAGGGTTTCAGCGCTTTGTTTGGGCAGCTTGGACAGGCTGCGTTGATTTTTAGGCTGATTAATGGCGGCGCCAGGACGGACTCACGGTGGGCTGGCACCACACAGTCCATCTCACACATACCGAGGCCTATCGAGAGGGCGAGTGGTACAGAAGGCGCCAGTAGCTCAAAGGAATCCGCGAGTCCTGCCGAGCTCAGCCAATGCGTGGAATCTGCGAAAGTCGCGCATCCAGAACCAATCAGAAAGCGGAGATGTCGATCAAGAGCCCTCCAAAGGAAGGACCTATCAGCCGGAATCCTCACGGAATCCGGAGGCATTAGACGAACCAAGCGACCAGTCCGGTTATCGCCGTGGCGACTATTGCAAAAAGCTGGAAAGCCAAATCAGCTCGATTAATCGCTTTCAGCGCCTGGTCCTTCGCCTCTATTGGCGCTCTTTGATAGAAATTTGTACCCCAGACGAATAACATGAAGGTACCAATTGAAATGACATAGCCACAGGCGTAGAACCAATCGAGAAATGTTAGATAGTCGAGTTGCGGTATCTCAGACTGATAAGCCTGTTGCAGAAAGATCAGAGTCAGCAGGCCGGTCGACGGTATCGCAAGGCGTATGTCACCAAGCTCACCCTCAAGCGAGGGAGCCAGGAGAACTACACCCACCACAATAAAGAGAGGCAGAAAGTATTTAAGAATACTTGGAAGCGGCGAGTTCATGAGCGTAACTCGCAATGCGACGCCCGAATAGGACAACTTACCGTTATTCAACCCCCAGTCGGTTCCAAGGGTGCGAATCGTGGGCACCAAATCCGCATTGACGATCCGATAGCCATTAATTCCCGCTGCTGGCGCGACCAGAGAATTTGAACGGGCATCGGGGACGAGGATCATATTGCCGTTCTGAATTGCGAGATTATCGTCATATGTCTCAAGAACGACTGGCAGCTGAAGCGTTTCAAACGGAAAGCGCTTGAGGTTAATTTCAGGCATGTATAGATTTGCAGAGAAGCGCAACTGCCTGTAATAGTTACCATTAGGCAGGCGAATGGCATCATCGTCAAGACCCTGGATTTCGCTATCCCAGGTATCAAGCTGATTTGCGATAGAGATCATGCCCCCTGAATCAATATCATTTTTATCGAGTATGTCCTGCAGATCCTGCCCCCATTCGTACCAGTAGAAACCCTCTCCCACAAATCGTCGATTCTGCAGTGACAGATCATGCAAGTTATCAAAATAAGCACCCATCTTCACCTTGATGGCGTTAGACTTACTAAGCAGCTCAGCGATATTGGCATCCAGAAAGCCGGTGCCATTAATATTTGAACGCATATTGGATAAGCGATCTCTTCCCACGTTGTAGACAGCAAAGATAAAAACCACGCACAGCACGCCAAGCAAAAATCTTGAGGCGAAGCCGGCGCGCGATCGGAATAGAAGCCAGCAGCGAGAGAAAAATAACTTGATATTCACTTAACTTGGTGGCCTCACAAAGATCTTCTGGTCGATTCTACGCGTAGAGACCCAAATTTGTTATCCCAACACTGCTGCTCATGATTCTCTAGGAGCAAATGACTGCAGAGGGACAAATAAGGTTTCTTTACTTGAAGGCACTGTGGGGATCAATCAGATCAAGCTCTGCCAGTGGCTTATTGATCTACGCCTATTCAATGGTCGCAAACTGAAGGGTATCCAGCTGGAGCGTTTTGGTTAAACCTCATGATCTCTCACGTGGAGTGAGTTGGACTTGATTTTTTAGAATAGTGACCATCCCCAAACTTTGAGGCGGAACACAACCCATGAGGGAAGGAAAAAAGGGGGAGATCGCAGTGATAGTTGAACAGGCGGCGGATCTAGATAGCGACCAATTGAGCGGCGGAGTCGACACAACCACCAAAGCACGACCAGCGACCACATGACCGCCAGCGACCCTAGACACAACACCCAGCACGAATTCCTGAAAAGCCCTTGCGAAGTTAGGAGTCGACCCTATTCGTTAGCTTTTTGATTAGCACTTGATCAATCAAGATCACACCTCTCTGACCAGCAATCAAAAGCAGAATCATTGCCTGTTTGAATGGATAGACCCAATCGAGAAAAGCAGCAGTTGACAGGGCAGTGGAGGCAATAGTCTCATTCAAGAAACGGGACCGCTCCAAGGAAAGACCCTACCGGTGATCTGGAGGATTCGCAATGCAGAAAACATCAAGCCGAACGTTGGCAAAACCAAATCGCCGATCTAATTTGATCAGAAGTCAGGCCGATCACATCTCATTCCACCTGTCCCATGGCGACACACCTCAAAGTAGCCATTATTGGCGCAGGCCCTGCCGGGCTGACATGCGGCCTGGCTCTCGCAAAGCGCGGGCTTGAGATCAAGATCTTTGAGCGGGGCAACAATCACCTAGCTTCGGCCACCTACAACCCAAACCGCAGCTACACGATCGACATCACAGGTCATGGGAAAAAAGCCGCAGAGCACGTTGGTGTCACGGAGCGCTTCAACCGAGACTTAATCCGATTTCGCGGCCTTCAATATGCACTACCACTGTGGACAAATCTGGCGTCATCCAAAACAATCATCGAGACGTATCAGGGCCTAGCCTTGACAGGCAGCCGGGGAGACATTTGCAGAGCCCTACAAGCCGAGCTAATGCAAGTATTGCCATCAGAAAAATGCCTCTTTTTCGCAACCGAAGCAGAGCTAATTGATGCTGAGAGAGGTATTCTTCACCTAAGTTCCGCAGAAGATGGGACATCAAATGAAGAAACTTTTGACTTGATTATCG
>JBIIDQ010000219.1:0-3645 GCA_044238295.1 Vulcanococcus sp. | reverse complement strand
TGCCGCGCAACGCTTCAAATGAGCAGCAGGCGGTGCTATTTGCCAGTGGACCGATCGAATCGGAACTCTGCGGGCCCTGTTTTGATGCCGATGAGCACACGCTATTTCTGGCGGTGCAGCATCCCGGGGAACAACACGGCTGCCATCAACACCAGCAGATCGAAATGCAAGCCTTCACCTTGGAGGATCGCTCCGGACAACGCTTTGATCAGCTGCGCACCGTGCCGCTGGGTTCCAACTGGCCCTCCGGCGTGCCCGGACGCCCGCCTAGACCGGCGATTGTGTCTGTGAGCCGCAACCAAGGCGGCCCACTGCTGCCCCAACGGTGAGTTAGGCCAGTTCAGCTAGAAGCTCGCGGGCGCCAGGATCCACCAGACGCAGCCGTTTGGTGGCCCGCTGCAACCGGCGGTTCAGCGCCTGGCGGGTGATCCCCATGCTGCGGGCCACCTCACTCTGGCTTTCCCCCTGCGCTAGGCGATCGAGAAGGGCCAGCTCAGCGGGCGCTTTCCGACGCAACCGCGCTGCTGCATCCTGCAAATCCTGCTGCTCCATCGAGCAATCCGATGGAGCAGCCAGGCAATCGCTCAGATGGAGTGGCTGCTCGTGGCCAATGTCGATGGAACGATCGAGACTGTCGACCTGAGAAGACCGCCAAGCCCGCTGCAGCTCCCTGAGTTGTTCGGGTTCCACATCGAGATATACAGCCAGTTCAGCCTGGCTGAGGCCAGGCGGGGCGAAGTGAGCTTTCAGCTGGAGCTGCTGTTGGCGAGCTGAGAGACGAATACCATTGCCACTGGCTTCAATCTCCCGGCGGATCGACTGGCGGATCCACCAGCTGGCATACGTGGAGAACGAATAGCCAAGAGCAGGGTCGAATTTCTCCACAGCCCGGATCAAACCAATCGTGCCGACTTGGAGCAGATCGGCAAACTCCAGGGCCGAGCTTTTCTGAATCCGGGCCTGATAAGGCTTCGCAATGCACACCACCAACCGCAGGTTCTCGTTGATCATGCGGCTACGGGCCCGAGCTGCGGCACGGCGCTGAGCGGGCGTGGCCTGAGGATCATCGGCCGCCCGGATCTGCTGCCCCCGGCTGATCACCAACCGGGATGAACCCTGGGGCAAGCGACCAGCCGCATCTAACCAAGCACGGGTGCTGTCTTGAGCTGCCATGAACTCAGAGTCAGGACGACGGGTGTTGTGCGCCCTGCTCAGACAACGAGCAGGCCAGCTCCACCGGCATTGGATCCACGTTCCAGATGCGGTCGGCGTAATCCTGGATGGAGCGATCGGATGAAAAGAAACCGCTACGGGCCGTATTCATCAGTGAGGAAGTCCGCCAACCCCGCTGATCCAACCAACGGCCATCAATGCGTTGCTGCGCCTGCAGATAAGCCTCGAAGTCGGCCAGCACAAAGAAGGGATCGGAATGCAACAGCCCATCCAGCAGGGGAGCAAACAGGCCGCGATCACCCTCGCTGAACTGACCTGAATAGAGCAGCTCCACAACCTCCTGGAGAATCGGTGAGCCCTGCAGCACCTCCCAGGGGCGATAGCCGGTGGCGCGCCAGGCTGCGACCTGGTCGGTGGTGAGCCCGAACAACTCAAAATGCTCGCGGCCCACCTGCTCGAGGATCTCAACATTGGCACCATCGAGGGTGCCCAAGGTGAGGGCACCATTCATCATGAATTTCATGTTGCCGGTGCCTGAGGCCTCCAGCCCCGCCGTGGAAATCTGCTCCGAGAGGTCAGCGGCAGGGTAGATATGCTCCGCCAACTTCACATTGAAATCAGCCAGGAACACCACCTTAAGAAGGTCCTTGCAATCAGGATCTGCATTCACCACGTTGGCAATGCCATTGATCAAACGGATGATCAGCTTCGCCAGGTAGTAGCCCGGTGCTGCTTTACCGGCGAACACCACTGTGCGCGGCACCATGCCCTCTGTGAGGCCCTTCTTGATGCGCAGGTAGCGGGCCACGATCTGGAGCGCATTCAGGTGTTGGCGCTTGTATTCATGGATCCGCTTCACCTGCACATCAAACAGGGAGGTGGGATCCACCAGCAACCCATTGCGCTCAGCAATCAAGTTGGTGAGCTGGCGCTTGGCAGCGAGTTTGCAGCCACCCCATCGCTCCAGAAAGCCGGAATCCTCAGCCAGGAGCTCCAGCTCATGCCAGCGTTGCGGCTGCACAAGCCAGGCTTGCCCCAATTGCTCGCTGAGCAGGGCAGCCAATGGTGGATTGGCCAGAGCCACCCAACGCCGCGGGGTCACTCCATTGGTGACGTTGGTGAATTTGTCCGGCCAAAGTGTGGCGAAATCAGGGAAGAGATCGCGCTGCACAAGCTCGCTATGCAAGGCAGCCACACCATTGATTTGATGGGAACCAAGGGCTGCGAGGTGAGCCATCCGCACCGACTTTCCGCCACACTCATCAATCAGCGACACGCGGCTGAGGATGTCGTCGCGGCCGGGATAGCGCAGCCGCACCTGCTGCAGGAAGCGGGCATTGAGCTCATAGATGATCTGCAGGTGCCGTGGCAGCAGACTGGCGAACAGGCCCAGGCCCCAGCACTCAAGCGCTTCTGGTAGGAGAGTGTGATTGGTGTAGGCCAGCGAACGGGTCGTGATGCCCCAGGCCTGATCCCAATCGATCTGATGCTCATCCACCAGCAGGCGCATCAGTTCGGCCACCGCGATCGCCGGATGGGTGTCATTGAGCTGCACCGTCCAGTGGTGCTCAAACGCGTCGATGGCGATCCCCCGTTCTTGCAGGCTGCGCAGCATGTCCTGTAGGGAGCAGCTCACAAAAAAGTGCTGCTGCTTGAGCCTCAAGCGCCGACCGGCATCCGTGCCGTCATTGGGATAAAGCACCTTGGAGAGGGTCTCGCTATTGACCTTGTCTTCCACGGCGGCGTGGTAATCACCGCTGTTGAACGCGCGGAAATCAAAGCTCTCCGTGGCCACCGCCCGCCAAAGACGCAAGCGGCCGCAGGTGTTCACCCCATAGCCGAGCACAGGCACATCGTGGGGAATGCCCAGTGCCTGCTCTGACGGCTCCCAGCACACCCGCTGCCGCCCATCACTGTCTTGGTCTGTACGGGTCGTTCCGCCAAAGCCAACACGACAGGATTTATAGGGGTACACCACTTCCCAGGGCCAACCACCCTTGAGCCACTTGTCGGTGATTTCCACCTGCCAACCGTTTTCAATGAGCTGGTCGAAAATCCCGAATTCGTAGCGAATGCCATAACCGGTGGATGGAATCTCCAGGCTGGCCAGCGATTCCACGTAGCAGGCCGCTAATCGACCCAGGCCACCATTGCCCAGGCCAGGCTCCTCTTCCACTGCCAGGATGCGATCGAGGCTGCTCACCCCAAAGCGAGCCATCGCTTCCTGGGCCTCCTCACGAATGTCCAGCATCAGCAGGTTGTTCCCCAGCTGGGGCCCGATCAGGAATTCAGCCGAGAGGTAAGCAACGGATTTGGCCGGATGCTGCCGTTGCAGGTCCTTGTAGGCCAAATGCCGGGCCATGAGCCGATCACGCACGGCATAACTCAGGGCCATGTAGAGGTCATGGTCGCTGGGCGCGGTGGTGCTGGCTCCCTGGCTGAACAACAGATGCTCAGTTACCCCCTCGAATA
>JBIIDQ010000218.1:0-3729 GCA_044238295.1 Vulcanococcus sp. | reverse complement strand
TTGGCGACAAATACAGTCTTGAACGCCTCACGCAGCATAGCCGCGCCTGCCACGGCTGTTCGCACCTGTCCAACGCTGAAAATCAGCGGGGGGCAGCAGTATTGCGCGAATACAGTATGTTGCCGTGCTCGTCCGCCGAGTCTTGATGTTGAACGGGCGAACAATTGCTACTGCAACGTCCTCGGATTCGGATCTGGGCTGTCCACCTCCTGAGACCTGGGCCCGCGATGGCGCCATCGCATCGGGTCTTAGCAACTATGACGCCAGCGCCGCTAACCGCCGGGCCCAGAAGGGATTGCTGCAGAAGCGACGCGGTCCGGCGTAGGTGGCGTGCAAATGGGATCGATAACGGCCGTAGACCGCCGCCAGTTCTGCGATGGTGGCCGCCTGCGGCATAGTCTGGCCGGCGAATTGTCGATCGATGGCCTGGGCAGTGGCCTCGGCCGAGGCCAGGGCATGAAACAATCCCTGAGAGGCGATTGGATCAAAAGCGATGGCAGCATCGCCCACAGCGTAGAAGCCGTCGATGGACTGCAGGGCCGCCAAATCCAGCGTTGCGCTGCTGGCAGAGCGCCCAAACACCGGCGCCACCGGCACCGCCCCCTGACCACAGCCGGGGTTGGCTGGCAACACCTCCGCCAGCAGTGGATGAGAGCGAGCCTTGGCGAGCAAGGCCGCTGCATGGCGCAGCGAGCTGAGTTCGGGGTCGTCGCCATCGAGGTGAAAGGCGAGCACGCGCCGGCCACAGGGCAGGCGCACGCTGTACCACCAGCCGTTGACGTCGGCGCAGAGGCGGGTGCAGCGGTCCTGGTCGTGGGCGACTGAGGGTAGGTGAATCGAGAGGCAGATCAGGGCGTCGTCCTGACGGCGCGCCAGCCCCAGGCGCCGAGCCATGGAGCCACTACGGCCGCTGGCGTCGATCAGCACCGGGGCACGATGGCTCTGCCCCAGCTGCGCGGAGCGCAGCTGCCATTGGCCATCCCTGCGGCCAAGCGCCAGTCGCCCGCAGCCCTGCTGCAACACCGCGCCAACGGCGAGGGCGGTGGCCCGCAGGCTGTCCTCGAAGCGCCGACGATCCAGATGCCAGCCGGGCCCGCAGGGGTCCCGCAGGGGATCGAACCACACGGGCGCAGGGGAATCCCAGCTGGCCACCATGGCCGTGCGCTCAGCATGGCCGTCGGCGAGAAAGCGCTCAAACAGGCCAAAGCGGCGCAGCAGGGTCTGGGCGGCGCCGGGGAGCGATTCGCCAATGGCCGGTGCCTGCTCTCGCGCTGGCAGCCGGCGGCGCTCCAGGAGCAGCACGCGATAGCGGGGCCGCAATCTGCAGGCCAGGGCCGCACCGGCCGGGCCGGCGCCCACCACGATGACGTCCCACTGGATCCCATCACGATGATCCTCGCTGACGGTCGGAGCCATGGCCGCCGCCCCTGGGCCTACTCGGCTTTGGGGGTGCCGAGCCGGGCCACCCGGCGCAGTTCGCGATCCGTCTCCAGGCGCTGCTCAGCCGTCATCGCTGGTCCGCCGCGATCAGACACCTGCATCTGGGGTGGGAAATCAGGGTCGGAGGCGACGCCTGGCTGCACCAGTACAAGGCCTTGCTGATCGAAATCGTCGATCATGGTGGCCAGCTGGTGTTGATAGCCAACCCCCAGGGTGTTGTCCCAGTCAAAGCGCTCGTTGAAAGCCGCAAGCCGTTCCTGGCGCGGCAGGGAAGGATCAATCACCTTCTGATAGTTGGCCTCGCTGAGCACCTGGTTGGGCACCCGGGCCGGCCAGAACGTGGGCAAGTAAGGATCGTAGTTGCGGTCGTAGCCGGAGCGGCAACTGGCGGTGTCTGTTTGCCAGGGGATTGCCATCCAGCGGGTGATCGAACCGGGGAATTGACCATAAAGAGGCCCATTGTAGGAGTTTGCCTTTGCTGGGGTGAGGGTTGGGCCGTAGTTGGGCTCGGGATCGTCCTTGGCGCGATGGCGCCAGCGGTAGGGCTCGAGATACATGGTGGCGTGACGCACCGGCCAGGTCATCTCGCAGCCGGGATGGAAGGCGTCAGCCAAGCAGAACTCCAGGGCGGCTCGATCAAGCATTGCCGGCTGTTCCGCCAGAGGAACCTGCTCAATCAGTTGCGCCGAAGGAGCCTGAGGATCGTAATCGGCCACAAATTGGCCATCAGCCCAGTACTGCAAAAGAGCCAGTTGGGTGGGGGTGAGCGAATTCATCGCCCGGGGAATCGGCGGCATGGGAAGATCCATGGCATCGCCATAGATCCAGGGCCAGAGCTTCTGGGAGGCGTCAGCCTCTGAGGGATTGCGGAAGGCATTGGCCACGGTGCGGCGCAGTTCCGCGTAGGTCGTGCCGGGTTGAGACAACTTGGCCAGATAGGCCGGATCTAGGAAATACTGGGGCATGCCATAGCCGAAACCAGCGGCAAAGCCTGCATTCATCCACTGCAGATCGCACATCGCCTTGAAGATCGGCAGCAGATCGTGCTGAAAAGAGGGCCTGGTGGGCGCCGGCAATTGGCCCGCCTGGATGGCCAGATCGGTCATCAGCGCATACATGGTGCGCACCGATTTCTGCTGGGGGCCGTAGTTGGGAGGTGCCACGACCACCCAGGCAGGAACCACCTCGATCGGGCGCCCATGCAAGCGCAGACGGGCGCACACCGGCCCATCGCTGGTGTCGTCGTACCAGCCATCATTATTGGCAAAGGTGGTGGGCGGCTTGCCTTCCTGGGAAGCCGATTTGCCCTGGCCGCCGAATACCAGCAGCCGGCCAGATTCATCGGTGCGCAGCTCCCCGAGCGGCACCGGAATGCCGAAACAGCTACCGCCAGTGAAGTGGTAGGCGTCACCCTGGGCGCCGGGCGCATCAATGCTGCGCGGGCCAGGCGTGATCGCCAGGCTTGAGCGGTCGTTGACGGAGGCGTTGCGGAGGGTGGAGGCCGGCGCGGTGGCAGCCTCAGGAATATCGAGGGCCAGCTCAAAGTTGTACCAGGCGGCCTTGTGGTTGGCGAGTTCCACGGTCCAGCGGATCTCTGTGTCCCCGTCCATGCACAGCTCGCGCACCACGCGGCCAGCGCTGTCGTAGCCGTAAATTCGAAATTGGGCCACCTCGCGCTTCAGGGCGCCAGTGCTGTCGCGGTAGTTCTGTGCCGGCAGCGGCGCTGGATCCACCACCTGGGGACCAATGTAAAAACCATCAGGCTGGCGCGAATTGCCAACCCTTGCAATGCCGATAGAGGGGTGGATTTTCGCGTAGGCGATGGATTCATCCTGCCAACTAGCGTCACCCATGGCGCTGCCCTCAACCATGACCCAGACCTTGTCTCAAGGACAGCTTGCCACCATCTCCCGAGGCCTCTCTGCATCTCTTCGCGTCTCTTTACAGATTGCCGCCAAGACAACACCAGCCAAATGAAGCAATGACCTCATCGTTTCACCCTGGCGCTGGACAGAGGAGTGAATTCTTCCGTGATCTGAAAATGCCAAACGACCCTATCGAGCCCACAAAGAAGTGGCAAAGCATAAAACAGCTTCGCCTGCCATCTCATGAACGGCTTGACGCTCTGCCTTGCTTACTGTAGCCAGCACAAGTGTGGCCATTTAGATCTTGGCAAAGGCTTTTAAGGATCCTTTGCCTTGCAGACTGGCTTACAAGTGATCGCGATGCTTGGAGCTTGAATCTGCCGAGGATGGGCCTGGTCAAACGTTCATCACCCGCCCGCAGAAA
>JBIIDQ010000017.1:0-13199 GCA_044238295.1 Vulcanococcus sp. | reverse complement strand
CACCACGACAGTGGCGAGCTCGTGGCGGTCGCGGTCGTTGAGGTGCACCGGGTATTCGAGGTCGTAGAAGGTGCGGCCGCCGTCCTCGCGCTCCGAAGCCTCCACCAGCTCAGCCTCACGGCCACTGCCCTCGGGGGCGATCACCACGCGGCGCAGCTTTTCACCCACGGCCACCGCGCTACCAAGGTCGTCGAGGCTGTTGGTGCTGTTCACATCCGACACCACCAGGCTCAGGGTCTCGTCGGCATTGATCAGATCGTGGAACACCACCTGAGGGCCATCGCTCACTTGCACCCTGGTCCAACCGGTGGGATAGAGGAAGGCGTAGCGACCATCAGGGCTCTGGTAGGAATTCAGACCAGCGGCGGCCGCACTGCAGGCGCTGAGCACCACCGCCAACAGCAGAGCGACCAAAGCCGAGAGCGAGGCTGAGCGCTTAGCCAGGGGGGTGGTCGAGCGGGACACCGGGAGCGACATGCGGCTGGGCCAGGGCGCGGATTGACGTCATTCTGGCCCGCTGGCCAGGGCTGCCCCGCCTAGATTCCCCTCAGACGAACCAGTGCCCTGAGCGGCTTCACCCGCCCCCTGGCCCGACTGATCGATCAGTTCGAGCGTTTGCCTGGCATTGGCCCACGCACGGCACAGCGCTTAGCTCTGCACGTGCTGCGTCAGCCCAGCGAGCAGATCCAGGCCTTCGCCGATGCGCTACTGGCGGCGCGCAGTCAGGTGGGGCAGTGCAAGCGCTGTTTCCACCTCTCGGCGGAGCCCCTCTGCGAGATCTGCCGCAACGAGGAGCGCAACACCGGCGTGCTCTGCGTGGTGGCTGACTCCCGCGACCTGCTGGCCCTGGAGCGCACCCGGGAGTTCCGTGGCGGCTACCACGTTCTCGGCGGCCTGATCTCGCCGATGGATGGGGTGGGCCCGGAGCTGCTGCAGATCCAGCCCCTGGTGGAACGGGTGGACCGCGACGGCATCAGCGAAGTAATCCTGGCGCTCACGCCTTCCGTGGAAGGCGACACCACCAGCCTGTATCTGGCGCGATTGCTGAAACCATTCACCCAGGTGAGCCGCATCGCCTACGGACTACCGGTGGGCAGCGAACTGGAATACGCCGATGAGGTGACCCTGGCGCGGGCGCTGGAAGGCCGGCGGCGGATGGAGTAGCGAGCCATGAGCCCATCGGTACCCACCACCAGCCGCTACCGCAACATCGCCCCCACGGAACGCCTGCCGGAGTGGCTGCGCTCACCCATCGGCAACGCCAGTGAATTGGAGGCGGTGCAGGCGGTGGTGAAGCAGCAGCGCCTGCACACCATCTGCGAGGAAGGCCGCTGCCCGAACCGCGGTGAGTGCTACGCCGCAGGCACCGCCTCCTTCCTGATGGGTGGTCCGATCTGCACCCGCAGCTGCGCCTTCTGCCAAGTGGAGAAGGGTCAAGCCCCAGCGCCCTACGACGCCGAAGAGGCAGAGCGGGTGGCTGAGGCGGTGCAGGCGATGGGCCTGCGGTACGTGGTGCTCACCGCCGTCGCCCGCGACGACCTCGCCGACCACGGCGCCGGCCTGTTCACCACTGCCATGGCGGCCATTCGCCGCCGCAACCCCCTCATCGCCATCGAAGTGCTCACCCCCGACTTCTGGGGCGGGCACCGCGACGAAGCGGAGGCGATCGCAGCCCAACGCCAACGCCTGAGCGCCGTACTGGCTGCAGAGCCGGTGTGCTTCAACCACAACCTGGAAACCGTGGAGCGCCTGCAGGGCGAGGTGCGCCGCGGCGCCACCTATCGCCGCTCCCTGGGGTTGCTGGCCGCTGCACGGGAGCTGGCCCCCCAGATCCCGACCAAGAGCGGCTTGATGCTCGGGCTGGGGGAGCACTTCGACGAGGTGGTGGCAGCAATGAAAGACCTACGCACCGTTGGCTGCCAGCGCATCACCCTCGGCCAATACCTGCGCCCCTCCCTGGCCCACATCCCCGTGGATCGCTACTGGACGCCAGCTGAATTCGAGCAGCTTGCGGTGATCGCCCGGGAGCAGGGCTTTGCCGATGTGCGCTCAGGTCCCCTGGTGCGCAGCAGCTATCACGCCGGCTCAGCGCACTGAACGGAGCGCCAGGACCGCTCCAACCCCGCCCCGCAATCGCCGCGCATCAACAAGCCGGCCCCACCCCACACCAAACGCAGCGGCAGATCGGCAGCCGCGGCACCCACTTCTCGAATGGCGGTGAAACCAAGCCGCCGGAAATAACGCACCAGGCGCCGGTGCTGCAGGTCGTTATCGCGGATAGCGAGCAGGCGGGCACTGCGGCAGGGCGTGGTCTCCAGCGCCCAGGCGAAGGTGGCCGCCCAGATCAGGGCGCCCACCCCCTGGGTCTGCGGCCCCTGCACCCGCATGGTGTCGAGCTGCAGGCCATCGCGCAGCGGCAGGGCCCAGCCCTTGAGTTCCCCCAAAAGCAGCGGCGCCAGGCCTGGCCGTTGCCGTGCCACCACCACCCGCAGCGTGGTGATCGCCAAGATCTGCCTGACCTGCAGGCGCAACAACAACCCCTGCGCTGCAGCCGCCTGTTCGATCTCAGGGAGTGTTGGACGGGTCATCGATCAAAGGACTGGGCGAGCAGCACGGCCTCCAGCGGCAGCGCCCCGTAGAGATGGGGGAACAACTCGCCGCTCCCTGGGGCCGGTTCCTCCATCACCGCCAAGCCAGCGGCGGCGAGGCGCTGGGGATCAATGCTGAGCAACACCAGCTCTCCGGAGGGAATGTCGCCATAGAAGCGCTGCGCTGTGGCCTGCACTTGATGGGCCGCACTGAGGTGGATGAAGCCCACCTCATCCAGGCTGCGTCCACGGGTGGAGCGGCGGTAGCTGCCATCCCGGCGAGCCTCGGCCCACTCCCCCCGCAGGGCCAGGTGATACAGCCAACCTGGCGACCGCCAGGCGCTGCGCTCTGCCCAGGGGGGATCCATCACCGCCGCGAGTTCGCTGGAATCGAGAAACCGTGTGAGCCAGCTCTGCAGGGGCTCCAGTCCAGCCTCGGCATCAAAGCCATCGGGATCCGCAAGGCGGAACTGACGCACAAACGGAAGCAGCGCCCAGTCCGCCAGACAGGGGCGATCGCCGAGCAACCAACCGGCCCCCAAACGGCTACTCCAGCGCTGCAGGATCGATAGGGCTGCTTGGCGATGAGGTTCAGACGTCTCCCCTAGGTAGCGATCCGGATATTTGAAGCGATCGAGATGGTGTTTGAACGGCCCATCGTTCTCGGCGATCAGCGCTTCAATCACCTCCCGATCCGCGTCACACCAAGCACCCAGCCAACTCTGGGGATCCGCCAGAGCCAGCGCCCAGCGCATGATTGTCAGGCTCTCCTCAATCACGGCGCCATCAGGCAGCGCCAACACAGGCACGGTGCCCTTGGGCGAACACTGCAACAGCTCTGGCGGCTTGGCCTTGAGCGCCACTTCCCGCAGCGCAAGATCGCGGCCCGGCTGAAGGCCCGCTGCCGCTAACGCCAGCCTGGCCCGCATCGCATAGGGGCAGCGGCGAAAGCTGTAAAGACAAGGCAACGCGGCACCCATAGAACCCGATCGGGCCTCAGCCACCCGCCGCCGCTGACGCCACCTGAGCTCCGATGTGTTGTTGGCCGCGCTCACGAGCCAGCTGCATCTGGTGCTGACGCTCGGCGAACCGGGCCCGATCCGCATCGCTGAAGCGCTCGATGCAATGGGGGCAGCTCACCCCCCGGCTGTAGGCGGGATGCTCCCGCTCGGCCGGCGAGAGCGGCATGCCGCAGGCATGGCACAGGCTGTAACTGCCCGGCTCGAGCTGGTGGTTCACACTCACCCGCTGATCAAACACGAAGCACTCGCCCTGCCAGCTGCTGCCCTGCTCGGGCATCTCCTCGAGATAGCGCAGGATGCCCCCCTGGAGGTGGTGCACGTTGTCAAAGCCTTGCTGCAGCAAGTAGGCAGTGCTCTTCTCACAGCGGATGCCACCCGTGCAGAACATGGCGATCGCCTTCGGTTGGCGCTGCTCCACCAGGGGCCGCAGCTCACGGTCCACCCAAGCGGGAAACTCGCGAAAGCTCTCAGTGCCGGGATCGATCGCGCCAGCGAAGGTGCCCACCGCCACCTCATAGGCGTTGCGGGTGTCCACCACCAGCGTGTCTGGATCACGGATCAGGGCATCCCACTGCTGGGGTGATACGTAGGTACCCACCTGCTCGGCGGGCTTCACCGTGGGGCAGCCCATGGTCACAATCTCGCGCTTGATCCGCACCTTGAGCCGGTGAAAGGCCTGATCCGGCGCTTCGCTGAATTTGGCCTCCAGGTCGCTGAGCCCTGGTAGCTGCCGCAGGCGAGCCAAAACCGCTTGCACCCCAGGCTCCGGGCCACTGATGGTGCCGTTGACCCCTTCCTCCGCCAACAGAATCGTGCCGCGCACCGCGCTGGCCTCCGCCAGACATCGCAGCTCCGCCTGCAGTTCAGGAAGCGCGGCCATGGCCGTAAAGCCATAGAACGCCGCCACCTGCACACTCATGCGGGCACGGCCTCCTGCCAGGGGGTCACGCCGGCGGCGGCCAGCAGCTCCTGATCAGCGGCCACATCCGGGTTGCCGGTGGTCAAGAGCGTGTCGCCGTAGAAGATCGAATCCGCCCCGGCCAGCAGGCAGAGCACCTGGGCTTCCTGGCTCATCGTTTCGCGGCCAGCGCTGAGACGAACCCGGCTGTAGGGCATCAGGATCCGGGCCACCGCCACCATCCGCACCAATTCGAGCGGGTCCACAGAAGGCTGATCTTCCAGCGGGGTGCCCTCAACAGCCACCAGCGCATTGATGGGCACGCTCTCGGGATGGGGGTTCATCGTGGCGAGCACCTGCAGCAGCGAAGCCCGGTCGGTGAGGGTTTCGCCCATGCCGATGATCCCGCCGCAGCACATCGAGATGCCCGCCTTGCGCACCCGCTGCAGGGTTTCCAGGCGTTCCTGGAAGGTGCGGGTGGTGATGATCCGGTCGTAGTGCTCGGGGCTGGTATCGAGGTTGTGGTTGTAGGAGGTGAGTCCGGCCTCTGCCAGGCGCTGGGCCTGGCTGTCGCTGAGCATGCCGGCGGTGACGCAGGCCTCCATCCCCAGATCACGCACGCCACGCACCATGGCGAGCATCGCCTCGAACGGAGCACCGTCGCGAATGTCGCGCCAGGCCCAGCCCATGCAGAAGCGATGGGCGCCGGCATTACGTGCGGCCCGGGCTCGAGCCAGCACTGGCTCCACCTCCAGCTCCGGCCGGCCGGTCACGTCGCTGCTGTTATGCATCGACTGGGGGCAGTAGGCGCAGTCTTCTTCACAGCCACCGGTTTTCACGCTGAGGAGCGACGCCAGCTGGACCCGGTAGCCCGGGTTCGCCTGCCGGTGCACCGCCTGGGCACGCCAGAGAAGATCCATCAGCGGCAGCTCCAGCAGGTTCTGAATCTCGGCCGTGCTCCAGTCATGGCACAGCTCGAGGGCAGGAAGGGTCAAGGGGCTGGAACTCATCGGGACGCGTGGGGCTCAACTCCGCCGAAACGGCGCTGGCGAGACTGGTAATCGAGGAGGGCGGTGGTGAGGGCCGCTTCGTTGAAATCGGGCCAGAGCACATCCGTGATGTGCAGCTCGGCATAGGCCAGCTGCCAGAGCAGGAAATTGCTAATGCGCTGCTCGCCGCTGGTACGGATCAACAGGTCGGGATCCGACTCACCGGCGGTAAAGAGCTGGGCTTCGAAGAGTTGCTCATCAATGGCGGCTGGATCGAGCTCACCCCGCACCGCACGCTCAGCCAGCCGCTGAGCGGCGCGCACCAGTTCGCGGCGGCCGCCGTAATTGGTGCACACGTTGAAGTGAATGCCGGTGTTAGCAGAAGTGCGCTGGGTGGCATCGGCGATCAACTGCTGCAGCCCTTCGGGCAGCTGGTCCAGATCCCCCAGAAAGCGGATGCGCACCTGTTCCTGCTCCAGGGCCTGGAGCTCGCGGGCGAGCACCCGCTCAAACAGGGTCATCAGGAAGCTCACCTCTTCACCGGGGCGGCTCCAGTTTTCGGTGGAGAAGGCGTAGGCGGTGAGGGCACCGATGCCCCAGTCGCTGCAGAGCCTGAGGGTGCTCTTGAGCGCCTCAACTCCCTCACGGTGGCCCATCACCCGGGGCAGCTTGCGCTGACTAGCCCAGCGGCCATTGCCATCCATGATCACCGCCACATGGGCGGGCAGCCGCGTGGAATCTAGGCTGGCCGGCAGCACGGAACGGGAAGGACGATTCCCCTGAATTGCAGTGGCGGTCGCCAGGGAGCGACTCATGCGTTGGGTTCAGCCTTGTCCAAGGCCACGCTACGCCCAGCCCCTTTACCCGCTGGTTTGGCGCTCTGCGCCAAGGATTCACCCAAGAGTTCCTGGAGCCGGCTACTGGTCAGGGGGCGCTCCAGCCGTCCTTGCCGCGCCATCGAGAGGGTGCCCGTTTCCTCTGACACCACAATGCAGAGGCAACGATCAAAGCGTTCGGTGATCCCCAGAGCCGCCAGATGGCGAGTGCCATAGCGGTTCAGACCCTGGCGGGAGAGGGGCAGAATCACGCCCGCCGAGAGGATCCGATTGCCTTTCACCAGCACGGCCCCGTCGTGGAGCGGTGTGTCGACGGCGAACAGATTCAGGAGCAGATCAGCCGAGAGCTGAGCGTCCAGCGCAATCCCTGGATTGAGAAAATCTTCCGGGCGTAGATCACTGCCTAGATCCACCACGATCAGGCCACCGCGGCGAAGCTGCGAGAGGCGTCCCGCCGCTTCACTCAGCACCGCTGCCGAGCCGGAAGCGAGCTTGTCGGCCCGCTGACTGCCGAACAACACATCCAGCCGGCCGGTGCCCAACAACTCCATCAAACGCCTCAGCTCCCCCTGCCAGAGGATCGCGAGCGCGAGGCTGCAGGCCATCACCAGCGCATCCACCAGCTTGCTGGTGAGCGGCAGGTTGGCGTAACGCTGGACCACCCAGGCCAAAGCCACCAAGGTGAGGTAGCCGCGCAACAACCAGAGGGTGCGCGGCTCGTTGACACGGGCCAGCAGCACCATGCCAAGGGCCGTAGCGAGGAGGAGATCCAGCACACCTCCCAGCTGGATTCCGGCCACCGCCCCGAACACCCTCAACACAGCACTTCGCTGCGAATCAGGCTACCGACCGCAGCCGCTCGGGCAGCACGTCGTAGCGCAGCAGTTCCTCCGGCTGCTCACGGCGCTGCACCAGCTCGGACAGGCCGTCGTGCACCATCACCGCCGCCGGCCGGGGGATCCGGTTGTAGTTCGACGACATCGAGGCGTTGTAGGCACCGGTGGCAAACACCGCAAGCACATCACCACTGGTGGCGGGTGGCAGATTGAGATCCTTCAGCAACACATCACCGGATTCGCAGTGCTTCCCGGCAAGGGTCACGATGTCGGTGGGCTCGGCTTCCGGGCGATCAGCCAGAACCGCGGTGTAGAGCGATTGATAGGTGATGGGCCTGGGGTTATCGCTCATGCCGCCATCCACAGAGAGGTAGGTGCGGATACCGGGGATCTCCTTACGACTCCCCACGCTGTAGAGGGTCACACCGGCCGTTGCCACCAGCGAACGCCCTGGCTCACACAGCAGGCGCGGCAGATCGAGCCCCCGCTCTTGGCAGGCCGCTGCGACGGCCTCGGCCACGGTGCGCACCCAGGCGTCGATCGACGGCGGATCATCACTTTCCACGTAGCGGATCCCTAGTCCGCCACCCACATTGAGATCACTCACGGGATGGCCCAAATCGCGGGCCAGCTTGAGGGCGTCGGCCATCACACCGGCGAGATCGCGGTGCGGCTGCAACTCAAAAATCTGGGAGCCGATGTGGGCATGGAGGCCCGTCAACTGGGCCCAGGCACAGCCTTTGAGGTGCACCAACACAGCCTCCAACTGATCGGGATCAAACCCGAACTTGCTGTCGAGATGGCCGGTGCGGATGTACTCGTGCGTGTGGCACTCAATCCCGGGAGTAAAGCGGAGCATCAGTCGCACCGGGCGGGCGGGAGCAAGCGCCGCCAGCTGCTCGAGATCGAGCCAGTTGTCGGCCACCACCGTCACGCCCAGATCAACGGCAAGGCGCAGTTCGTCTGCGCTCTTGTTGTTGCCATGGAACACGATCCGCTCTGGCGGCATGCCCCCCTGAACCGCCGTGAGCAACTCACCCGATGAGACCGCATCCAGCCCCAATCCTTCAGAGGCCACCACTGCGGTGATCGCCAGACTGCTGTTGGCTTTTGAGGCGTAGAGCGCCAGGGCGGAGCCGGGGTAATGGGAGGCCAGAGCCTTGCGATAGGCCTGGGCCGTACCGCGCAGACTCGCCTCATCCAGCACATACAACGGAGTGCCGTAGCGCCGAGCGAGATCGCTCAGAACACAGCCACCGACCACAAGACGCCCCTCGGCATCAACAGCGCTGGTGACAGGCGTGAGGTTGCGGTTGGGACTGGCAACATCACGGGCCGCCTCGTAGGGCCGCAAGGAAGAGAGATCGGCCGCTGCAGGAGCGGGAGCACTGGTACTAGTCATCAGGCGATCCTATGAAGAGCCTCGTCTGCGCCCGGTGTCTGCTGAGACAGAGTCCCAAGAACCAGGCGACCAAAACATTCGCCTGCTCGACCTCGCCGATCTCGAGCCTTGCCTCCGCCTGGATCAGGCGGCTCTGGGTGGGCTCTGGACTCGCGAGCAGTGGCACAAAGAACTAGAGGATTTGAGGCGTCCCTGCCTGGGGGTCGTGGAAAGCGGGCAGTTGCTTGCCCTGGCCTGCGGCTGGCTGGTGGTGGATGAGCTGCACATCACCGCCATTGCCACGAGCCCTGATCGGCGACACGAAGGTCTCGGTAAGCGGGTCCTGCAAGCCCTCCTCGATGCGGGCGCACAGCAAGGAGCCAGGCACGCCACCCTGGAGGTGAGCGCCACCAACAAAGCCGCCAACGCCCTCTACGCCCGCTGTGGCTTTCTCACCGCAGGCATCCGTCACGGTTACTACCGCAACGGCGACGATGCTCTGATCCAATGGCTTCGCTTACAGGTCACGGAAGAGGTTCGGATTGCCGGCCATTCCTGATGCGAACAACCGAATATTTGTGCTGCTTGAGTTGTTGAAACTTGCCCTGGAGATTCCAGTTGCCGCAATCGGTTTCGCAGATCCAAGGCATGCACCACACCACCCGGGCCAACCCTGATAAATTGGCTGTACACGCAACAGGCCCCGCCCATGTTCGAGCGGTTTACCGAGAAGGCCATCAAGGTGATCATGCTGGCCCAAGAGGAGGCTCGCCGCCTGGGTCACAACTTCGTGGGCACCGAGCAGATCCTGCTGGGCCTGATCGGTGAGGGCACCGGTGTGGCCGCCAAGGTGCTCAAGTCGATGGGGGTCAACCTCAAGGATGCTCGCGTTGAGGTTGAGAAAATCATTGGACGCGGCTCGGGTTTCGTAGCCGTTGAGATCCCGTTTACGCCGAGGGCTAAACGCGTCTTAGAGCTGTCTCTAGAAGAAGCCCGCCAGCTCGGACACAACTACATCGGAACTGAGCACCTATTGCTCGGCCTGATCCGAGAGGGCGAAGGCGTCGCCGCACGAGTTCTCGAAAACCTGGGGGTTGACCTGGCGAAGGTGCGCACCCAAGTCATCCGCATGCTCGGCGAGACCGCTGAAGTGGCCAGCGGTGGCGGTGGTGGCAAAGGATCCACCAAAACTCCCACCCTCGACGAATTCGGCAGCAACCTCACCCAACAGGCCGCAGACGGCAAGCTCGACCCGGTGGTGGGCCGCCAGCACGAGATCGAACGGGTGATCCAGATCCTGGGTCGCCGCACCAAGAACAACCCCGTGTTGATCGGCGAACCCGGCGTTGGCAAAACGGCCATCGCAGAAGGCCTGGCTCAGCGCATTAATTCGGGCGATGTACCCGACATCCTTGAAGACAAGCGCGTTCTCACCCTCGATATCGGCCTGCTGGTGGCTGGCACTAAATACCGCGGTGAGTTCGAGGAGCGGCTCAAAAAAATCATGGAGGAAATCCGGGGTGCCGGAAATGTGATCCTCGTGATTGACGAAGTGCACACCCTGATCGGCGCTGGAGCCGCAGAGGGTGCGATCGATGCGGCGAACATCCTCAAGCCAGCGCTTGCCCGTGGCGAGCTGCAGTGCATCGGCGCCACCACACTCGATGAATACCGCAAGCACATCGAACGCGATGCTGCTCTAGAGCGTCGTTTCCAGCCGGTTCAGGTGGGTGAACCCACGGTGGACGACACCATCGAAATCCTGCGTGGCCTGAAGGAGCGCTACGAAGCCCACCACCGTCTCACCATCGCCGATGAGGCTCTAGTGGCTGCTGCCACCCTTGGTGATCGCTACATTTCCGACCGCTTCCTGCCCGACAAGGCGATTGACTTGATCGATGAAGCCGGGAGCCGGGTTCGCCTGATGAATTCCAAGCTGCCCCCGGCAGCCAAGGAGGTCGACAAACAGCTCCGCGAGATCCAAAAAGAGAAGGAAGACGCTGTTCGCGAGCAGGACTTCACCAAGGCTGGCGAACTCCGCGACAAAGAGGTGGAGCTGCGCGATCAGATCCGCTCAATCCTGCAGAACCGGCGAGACGACACGGAACCCAAGGCTGAAGGAGAAGCCGAGATCAGCACATCTGCAGTCAACTCGTTTGAGGCCGGTGGCGATGCCGACCGCACGCCCATGGTGACCGAAGAGGACATCGCCCAGATCGTGGCGTCCTGGACCGGTGTACCGGTGCAGAAGCTCACTGAAAGCGAGTCGGCGAAGCTGCTGAACATGGAGGAAACCCTCCACCAGCGGCTGATTGGCCAGGACGAAGCGGTGAAGGCGGTGTCCCGTGCGATCCGCCGGGCTCGCGTGGGCTTGAAGAATCCCAACCGGCCGATCGCCAGCTTCATCTTCTCCGGACCCACCGGCGTCGGCAAAACCGAGCTGACCAAGTCGCTCGCGGCCTACTTCTTCGGGAGTGAAGAGGCGATGATCCGTCTCGACATGTCGGAGTTCATGGAGCGCCACACCGTCAGCAAGCTGATCGGTTCGCCTCCTGGCTACGTGGGCTTCAACGAAGGCGGTCAGCTCACCGAGGCTGTCCGACGTCGCCCTTACACCGTGGTGCTGTTCGACGAGATCGAAAAGGCCCACCCCGATGTGTTCAACCTGCTGCTGCAACTCCTGGAAGACGGTCGCTTGACCGACTCCAAAGGCCGCACGGTGGACTTCAAGAACACGCTGATCATCATGACCTCGAACATTGGCTCGAAGGTCATCGAGAAAGGCGGCGGTGGCCTCGGCTTCGAGTTCTCGGGCGCCGATGCGGAAGAAACCAACTACAACCGCATCCGTTCATTGGTGAACGAAGAGCTGAAGCAATACTTCCGCCCTGAATTCCTGAACCGTCTCGATGAAATCATCGTCTTCCGTCAGCTCAGCCGCGACGAGGTGAAAGAGATCGCCGAGATCATGCTCAAGGAAGTGTTCGGCCGGATGGAAGAAAAGGGAATCCATCTCTCCGTAACCGACGGGTTCAAGGAGCGATTGGTGGAAGAGGGCTACAACCCCAGCTACGGCGCACGGCCGCTGCGCCGTGCGGTGATGCGCTTGCTCGAAGACTCCCTCGCCGAGGAATTCCTCTCCGGCAGAATCGGCGAAGGCGACAGCGCTGTTGTCGACGTCGACGACAAGAAGCAGGTTGTCATCCGCAAGCAGGGCGAAATGGCCATGCCAACCCTTGCAGGTGTGGCTGGATAATCAAAGTCCAATGGTCACCAAGCCCGGCACTTCTGCCGGGCTTTTTGATGCAAAGTTTTTGGCGCCATAAAGGCGCGGCCAATCAGATAGAGGGCATAAGCATCAACGATGCAGCCAACCACGAACCAAGGATTAGATTCCTATAGCGATTGCCGCCAAACAGAAAATGCCTCAAACACTCTTTGCCAAGCTACAGAGATAGAAGCTCGCTCTTGCCCCTGAGAATACAAAGAGGAAACAGCGAGAGCCTGACGACGAAGTCGCAGCTCCGTCTCCCTGGGTTTTAAGGCAAAAGCCTCCAGTGCATATTGAATACCGTTGAGAAATCCAGTCCAATCACCGAAAGCAACCTGAGACGAGGCGCCGTAGCGAAACAATTCATCCCCTCCCCCACCGCTGTACCCCACCACCCAGCAACCAGAAGCCATGGCCTCAGCAATAGGCAGGCCAAATCCCTCTGGATGCCCAAACGAGAGAAAAATACGGGCTGCATTGAACTTATCAGCAACCTGCTGATGAGTGAGATCGTTGAGTGGTCGAGCTTTCCAGCCATCGTTATATGGCACACCACCCCGCTGCATTCCCAGAATTACAGCTCTCACGTGATCAGGATTTTTTCGTGGCATCCAATGCAAAAGATTCTGCTTGGGCTGATCAGAACGAAAGATCGGCTCTACAGCATTAATAATACGACTCAGGCGAGAGTCGGCCAAGCCGAGATTACGCGATAAAAAAGCATGGTTATCCTCAGAGACAGACAAGACCTGCAAAACAGATGGATGATCATAAAAGATTTTTAGCCCCTGCTCTCCATTAGCCCCTAGGAATTCATAAGAATAATAAGTGTTCTGATTGAAAACAACGCGCGCCATGCATGAAAGATCAGCGCCCCAGAAGTTATGCCAGTCAACGGTCAGATAGGTCTCAGGCACAAGCAGAACACAGGCCTGAGGTTCAAATTCACCACAACTGATGCACTCGTCGAGCGAGGCGGAAGGCGCTGTACTTTCGAACCAGCCAGGCCGGTAGCTGCGCTTCTCAGTGACAATTGCAGCGTCAACGCCCAGACCAACCAGGTGTTCGACATGACGATACAACTGTTTAACTCCTCCAATTGGCGAATCGACATCAGGCAAACAAAGAGCGCGAACCTTCAAACGAGTTTTATCATCCATAAACAGACAACAAGATCATTACCCCTTACAATAAGGGGCCTTTTCTTAACCAGCCACAATCACAGCTTCATAGACCAAGCGATTGAACTGTTAAATGGCTGGAAAAGCTCCTCCGCCACTAGCGATCAAGCCGAGCGCGAGCAACAAAAAAGCCACCCGGTTGGGTGGCTTTCTCGTCTCCAGCTGTTGCGGTGATCAGCTCACGCGGCAACTGTTGG
>JBIIDQ010000217.1:0-3752 GCA_044238295.1 Vulcanococcus sp. | reverse complement strand
TTAAGGCTTGAAACCGTTGTCGTCAGCGTCTGATCCAGTCGGTGAGGCTGCCGGGTTTGTCGATGAGCTCGATTCCGGCCTCTAGCAACCCAGCCCGGATCTGATCTGCCGCCTGGAAATCCTTTGAAGCCTTGGCCGCTTTGCGTTGCTCGATGAGTGCCTGGATCTCGGCATCGCTGGGTTGTGTATGTGCTGCAGTGGAGCTGTCTGCGCTTGGGTTCTCGCTGTTGAGACCCAGCACCCAGGCCAGATCGAGCAGCAGCGCAGCGCGAGATCGCATTGGCTGGGTCTCCGCTTCCGCAGCTGCGCTGGTGTCTCCGCGCTCCAGCCGGTTGGCCAGCGCGCGCAGTGGCTTGGCGAGCTCGAACAACACCGCGAGCGCTGCCGATGTGTTGAGGTCGTCATCCATGGCGACGATGAACTGCTCACGGGCCTCGGCGAGGGGGGCTGACAGTTCGGTGTTGCCGGTTGTGTTGTCAGTGCCTGTGTCGCTGGCCAGGCCCAGTGCGGCGTTGAGGCCCTTCCAGCCGGTGGCCGCGGCGTCGAGAGCTTCGGCGGTGAAGTCGAGCGGTTTGCGGTAGTGGGCCTGCAGGGTGAACAGGCGCAGTGTCATCGGCGACACGCCTGAATCGAGCAGGGCTCGGATCGTGGTGAAGTTGCCGAGCGATTTGCTCATCTTCTGGCCGCCCACGTTCACCATGCCGTTGTGCAGCCAGTAGTGGGCCAGCTCTTTGCCGGTGGCTGCCTCCGACTGGGCGATCTCGTTTTCATGGTGCGGGAACACCAGATCGGCGCCGCCCAGATGGATGTCGATCGTGTCGCCCAGCTCCTCGCGCACCATCGCTGAGCACTCGATGTGCCAACCCGGCCGGCCCTGGCCCCAGGCGGAGGGGAAGCTGGGTTCGCCGGGTTTGGCTCCTTTCCAGAGGGCGAAATCGAAGGGGTGCTGTTTGCGGGCTTCTTCCTCGGACGCCACCCGGCCGGCGGCGTTGTCTTGTTGCTGCTCAAGGTCGCGGCCGCTGAGCTTGCCGTAGCCGGCGTGCTTCATCACCGCGAAATACACATCGCCATCGGCGGAGTAGGCGGCGCCTTTGGCCTCCAGTTCGCTGATCAGGGCCCGGATCGCATCGAGGCTGCGGGTGGCCCGCGGCATGCGATCGGCCGGAAGGATGTTGAGCCGCGTCATGTCGGCCACGAAGGCCTCGATGTTGCGCTCGCTCACCGCCTCCATCGAGCTGCCTTCTTCAGCGGCGCGATGGAGGATCTTGTCGTCGATGTCGGTGTAGTTCTGTACGAACGTCACCGCATAGCCGCTCCAGCTCAGGTAGCGGCGCAGCACGTCCCAGGCGATGTAGCTGCGGGCATGGCCGAGGTGGCAGAGGTCGTACACGGTGACCCCGCAGCAGTAAATGCTCACCTTGCCGGGCTCGATCGGCTGGAACGCCTCAACGCGGCGCGTGAGGGTGTTGGTGAGCTTGAGGGTCATCGAGCTGGGGCTTACTTGGCTTCCATCCAGTTGGGGCCGACGCCCGTTTCCACAAGCAGGGGAACGGACAGCTCAACCGCGCGCTCCATGGTTTCACGCGTGAGGCTCAGCACCTGATCGAGGGCCTCGGGCGCCGCTTCCAGCACCAGTTCGTCGTGCACCTGCAGCAGCAGCCGTGCCGGCAGGCCGCTGGCCGCGAGTTTGTGGTGCAGCTGCACCATCGCCAGCTTGATGATGTCGGCGCTGGAGCCCTGGATCGGGGCATTGGCCGCGGCGCGCAGCTGCTGGGCTTCCATGCCGCCGCGGCGGGCCACCTCCAGATCGATCTCCAGTGGGTCTTTGCCGAGCAGGCGGCCGAGGCCGGAGGGGTCGAAGGCGAACGGCCGCCGGCGCCCCAGGATCGTTTCCACGTAGCCGCGCGACAGCGCCAGACGCTCCTGCAGCTCCAGGAAAGCGAACACCTTCGGGTAGCGCTGTTTGTATTTGGTGAGGAACTCCTTGGCTTGGGCCTGGCTCACGCCGGTTTCGCGGGCGAAGCGTTGGGCGCCCATGCCATAGATCACGCCGAAGTTGATCGTTTTGCCGAGGCGGCGTTCATCAGCGCTCACCTCGTCTTTCTCCAGCAGCAGGCGGGCGGTGAGGGCGTGCACGTCGTCGCCGTTGCGGTAGGCCTCCACCAGCACTTCTTCCCCGGAGAGGTGGGTGAGGATGCGCAGCTCGATCTGGGAGTAGTCGGCGCTGATCAGCTGCCAGCCGGCTTCGGGCAGGAAGGCCTTGCGGATGCGGCGTGAGAACTCCGTGCGGATGGGGATGTTCTGCAGGTTGGGGTTGCTGCTGGAGAGGCGGCCCGTGGCCGTCACGGCCTGGTTGAAATCGGTGTGCACCCGGCCGGTTTCCGTCTCCATCAGCGCCGGCAGCGCATCTACATAGGTGCTTTTGAGCTTGCTGAGGGTGCGGTGCTCCAGCACCAGCGGCACCACCGGGTGAGCGTCTTCCAGCTTTTCGAGCACGGTGGCATCGGTGCTCCAGCCGGTTTTGGTCTTGCGCGATTTCTTGCGATCGAGGCCGAGGGTGTCGAACAGCAGCTCGCCCAATTGTTTGGGGGAGGCGAGGTTGAACTCGGTGCCGGCGGCGGCTTTGGCTTCGCCCTCCAGGCGTTGCAGGGTTTGGGCTAGCTCCTGGCTCAGCTCGCCCAGATAGCCGGTGTCGATGCGGATGCCGGTGGCTTCCATCAGAGCGAGCACCGGCTCCAGGGGTAGTTCCACCTGATCGAGCAGTGCCGGCAGCTGCGGGCCGAGCTCGTCTAGTTGGGCGCGCAGCAGCGGCGTCAGCCGCCGGGTCACGTGCACGTCCATGCCGCAGTAGAGCGCCGCCTGTTCGATCGGCACGGCGGAGAAATCTGCGCCCTTGGGCACCAGTTCGCTGTAGCTAGTCGGCAGGAAGCCGAAGTTGCGCTGGGCCAGCAGCTCCAGGCCGTGTTTGGCGTTGGCATCGCGCAGGTAATCGGCCAGCAGCGTGTCCATCACCACGCCCTCGAGGGGCAGGCCGTGACGCAACAGGATCAGCCGGTCGTATTTGGCGTTCTGCAGGGTTTTCGGGTGCTGGTTGCTGCTCAGCCAGGGGGCCAGGGCGGTGAGCACCTGATCGAGGGGCAGCTGCGCCGGCGGTGGGTTGAGCAGATCGGGCGTGTCGCCACTGCCGGCGGCTGGTTGATGCCCGATCGGGATATAGGCCAGATCAGCTGGCCCCTCTCCCCAAGCCACCCCCACCCCCACCAGTTCGGCGCGGAAGGGATTGAGGCTGGTGGTTTCCGTGTCAAGCGCCACGGGAGTGGCCGCATCGGTGCAGGCCATCAGGCGCTGCATCAGTGCCGCGAGGGCCTCTGCCTTAGTGATCAACTCAGGCTGCAACGCCGGTGTCTCACTGCTGCTCACGGTTGTGGCTGGAACAACAGCGGCTGCGGCGGGCTGTTCAGGGCTCTCGGCTTTGGGAGTGCTGTCAGTGATTCGGGTTGTCGGTGCTTCTGCTGAGAACACCTCAGCGAACTGGTTCACCTGACGGCGCAGGCTGAACAGCTCAAGCTCTTCGAGGCTCTCAGCCAGGGCCTCGGCGTTCACGGCGCCCAGCTCCAGCCGTGGGTCCTGGGGTAGAGGGATGTCCACCAGGATTTCAGCGAGCATGCGCGAGCGGTAGGCGCTGTCGCGGTCGGCGTCGAGCTTGCCCAGCAGGGCACCCTTCAGCACCCCCTTGGGATCCTTGGCTTTTG
>JBIIDQ010000216.1:0-3759 GCA_044238295.1 Vulcanococcus sp. | reverse complement strand
ACTGAATCCGGCATCACCAACTTCCGCCGCGTGCCGGCCCTCGACACCACTCCCTCGTTCATCGAAGGACTGGCGAACCTGGTGCAGCACGCCCTTGAGGGCCCGGAGGTGAATCTGGATCAGGCGGCGGCATTGCCCACCAAGGTGAAGCTCTACCCCCAGGACAAATGGGCTTGGGGCTGGAACAACAGCTCAGAGGTGTGGAACGGACGCTTGGCAATGCTCGGCTTCTCCGCTTTCCTGCTGGAACTGCTCAGCGGCCGTGGCCCGCTTCATTCCCTGGGATTGCTTTAAGGCCTCCGCGATCGGTCTCACCGCGGCACTGCTGCTCGGCAGCACGGCTCAAGCCGATGGCCGCTGGAGCCAGGGAGTCTTTCCAGTGGCTGTGTTTTCCGGCTACACCAGCCATTTCGGGCAGCGCCTTGGGCCCTCCGGCAGCTGGGAGCCCCATCGCGGCATCGACATCGCCGCCCCCATGGGCTCACCGATCCGCAACTGGTGGGGCGGGGTGGTGCAGGAGGTCATCCATGACGGCAGCTGCGGCTTGGGACTGCTGATCCAATCGGGTCCCTACGAGCACATCTATTGCCACCTCAGCGGAGGTGTGCAGGCAGGGGTGTATCACAGTGGCGGTGTCGCCCTGCGTGCGGGCAGCCGTGTGCCGAGCGGGGCGGTGATTGGCCATGTGGGTGTGAGCGGTCGCAGCACCGGACCGCATCTGCACTGGGGTGTGCGCTATGGCGGTCGTTGGCTCAATCCAGCATCGATCCTGCGGGCGATGGCAGCGGCTCAGCGTCAGCGACGCTGAACGCCACGCACCCAATCCCCTGGTCAGACCTTAGGGTTGGAACAACTTGAGAGCTGACTGCTGCCGTCGTGACCGTTACGTCCGTATCGCCCACGGCCGCTGCGGCCGCCGATTCAACTGTGCAGTCGACCCCGCAGCGGGTGAACGGCGGATATGCCTTGATGGACTCTCTCCGCCGTCACGGCGTTGAGCACATCTTTGGCTACCCCGGCGGGGCGATCCTGCCGATCTACGACGAGCTGCATAAAGCCGAGAGCCGCGGCTGGCTCAAGCACATCCTGGTGCGCCACGAACAGGGCGGCACCCACGCAGCTGATGCCTATGCCCGCGCCACCGGCAAGGTGGGTGTGTGCTTCGGCACCTCAGGCCCCGGTGCCACCAATTTGGTGACCGGCATCGCCACGGCGCACATGGACTCTGTGCCGATGGTGGTGATCACGGGGCAAGTGCCACGGGCCGCCATCGGCACCGACGCCTTCCAGGAGACCGACATCTTCGGCATCACGCTGCCGATCGTGAAGCACTCCTGGGTGGTGCGCGACCCTCGTGACATCGGCCGGATCGTGGCCGAAGCCTTCCTGATCGCCGCCAGCGGCCGGCCTGGCCCTGTGCTGATCGATGTGCCCAAGGATGTGGGCGTTGAAGAATTCGACTACATCCCGGTCGAGCCCGGCAGCGCCAAACCCGCTGGCTTCAAGAGCACTCCCTCCCCAGACACCTCCGCCATCAACGCGGCACTGGCCCTGATCCGTCAGGCCCGCCGCCCCCTGCTCTACGTGGGCGGCGGTGCAATCAGCTGCGGCGCCCATGAGCAGGTGCATCAGCTGGCAGAACGCTTCCGTCTGCCGGTGACCACCACCTTGATGGGAAAGGGTGCCTTCGATGAACAGCACCCCCTGGCGGTGGGCATGTTGGGCATGCACGGCACGGCCTACGCCAACTTCGCCGTCACCGAGTGCGATCTGCTGATTGCGGCCGGTGCGCGTTTCGATGACCGGGTCACCGGCCGTCTCGATGGCTTCGCGCCGCGGGCTCAAGTGATCCACATCGACATCGATGCCGCCGAACTGGGCAAGACCCGCATGCCGGATGTGGCGGTGGTGGCTGATGTGAAGGCCGCACTCGATGTGATGCTCGCCGCCACCAACGGCGAAGACTCCGCCGGCCGCACCGAGGCCTGGCTTGAGCGGATCAACAGCTGGAAGCAGCACTACCCCCTCGTGGTGCCCGCACCAGAAGGTGAAATCGCTCCCCAGGAAGTGGTGGCGATGCTTCAAGAGCTCGCCCCCAACGCCTATGTGACCACCGATGTGGGTCAGCACCAGATGTGGGCGGCCCAGTTCCTGCACACCGGTCCACGCCGATGGATCAGTTCCGCGGGCCTGGGCACCATGGGCTTTGGCATGCCTGCGGCCATGGGTGTGCAGACAGCCTTCCCCAGCGAACAGGTGATCTGCGTGGCGGGTGACGCCAGCATCCTGATGAACATTCAGGAACTGGGGACCCTCAACCAGTACAACCTGCCGGTGAAGGTGGTGGTGCTGAACAACGGCTGGCAGGGCATGGTGCGCCAGTGGCAGGAAAGCTTCTACGGCGAGCGCTATTCCGCTTCGGAAATGACCGGTGGGATGCCCAACTTCCCAATGGTGGCCGAAGGTTTCGGCGTGAAAGGTGTACGCATCAGGGAGCGTGCCTCGCTGCGCCAACAGCTCTCTGAAGCCCTCAACCACCCTGGCCCTGCCTTCATCGAAGTGCAGGTGCGCCGCAACGAGAATTGCTATCCGATGGTTCCCCCCGGTGCCAGCAATGCCCAGATGGTGGGCCTGCCCTCGCATCCGGAATTGGCAATCGACACCAGCCGGGAGTGCCACAACTGTCACCACACCACCAGCAGCTCCAGCCTCTATTGCCCCAGCTGCGGCACCAAACTCTGATGCTGCGTTGGCTGGTGACGGCCCTGATGGCCGTGGTGCTGCTGATGGGTGCTGTCAGCGTCCAGGCTGCAGAGATTCTGCAGGTGCGCAGTGGAACCGTTCTGCAAGTGGGAGATCACAACCGCACCTACACCGTTGAACTGGCTTGCCTGGCCATCCCGCCTGATGGAGATGCGGCTGCGGCGGCATGGCTGCGCAACGCCCTGCCACGGCGCACCAAGGTGAATTTGCGACCGTTGGGTAACGCCGATGGAACACTGGTAGCCCGGGTTCAACGCCTCGGCGCTGCAGGAAGCCCAGCCGAGAACGACATGGGCGCTGGCCTCGTGGCTGCCGGACTGGCGAGTCCACAGCAGGGCTGCTGAAGCAGGATGAGCATTAACCGCACGGCCAAAGGGATTGTGCTGGTGCCATGCCTGCTATTGGGAGGCGCTTTTCTCGCCGCGGCCGTGTGGGGAGATGCCGGAGCTGCCGAAAACCAGCGGCTAGCTCTCGTGATCGGTGCTGCCCTGATGGGTGGCGGCCTTTTGGCTCAACTGCTCCCTGAGCCGGAGCCGGAAGGGGAGCCCAAGCAACCCCCAAACGCCTGAGCCCCATGAATGGGGATCATTTGGATTGCTTTGTTTTGGCCTGTTCCTCTTTCACCAGTCGGAAATACTCTGGTGTGGGGTAAATCGTGAAGCTGTCGTTGGGGGCATTGATGATTTCACGCAACACGGCCGTGAGATCAGCCACCTGAGGCTTCAACTTCTCGCGCTCGGCCGGAGGCAGTTGACCGAGGGCATTTTCCAGGTTCTCGTAGCTCAGGAAAAACACGCCTCGAGGGCCCTCAGCCGTTTTGATCGTGAGGAAGGGCTTTGTGAAAAAGACGGGCACATTGAGGCCTTCACGGATCTGTTGATCGGTGAGGCCCTGCTCCTTGAGGAGCTTGACGGCTTGAGTGCGATCGCCTTCGTTGCCAAGGATCGGAGCCACCAACGGCTTGCTCTTGTCCTTGAGCTGTTTGTTGAGCGCCGC
>JBIIDQ010000215.1:0-3793 GCA_044238295.1 Vulcanococcus sp. | reverse complement strand
TGCGAAACAGGCGTGAGTAGAGCTCCGCATGCTGAAGCTGCACCAGGCCAGCACCGATACCGCTGCTGCACATCCCCCGTGGATCTTGATGCGCCAGGTGATGAGCCCGTTCCGCGATGCGATCTGACAAGCCGAGCTGCAAACGCTGCCCCTGGGTAGGACCGAGCGGCACCAGGCGCACCGCAGCACTGATTTGATTGGCAACCCAGCTGTAGAGATAAGCCTCCTCCAAGGCTGGGGAGCCGATGTTGAGGCACAGGCTCGCCCAAGCGAAAGCAGCCGGCCAGGCCAACAACTCCGCACCGGAGTCGAGGGGCCAACGCAAATCGGCCAACAGCTGCAAAAGCGACTGCCCCATCTGGCGCTGTTGGGCACGTACTTCCGCCGCCTCCCGCTGGGCCAAGAGCCACGCATCCAGGGCCTGCACCGCACTGAGATCGGCAGCACCACCCTGGTGACGACGCAATGCGCTCTGGAGGTCCGATAGGGCAGCGGCTTCAATCGCCACGGCACCGCGATGCAGTTCATCGCTCAGCCACTGCTCCAGGGCATCAACGCCAGTGACGGCATTGCGCTGCACGAGAACCTCCAGACCTTCGGAGTAGCTGAACGCCCCCACCGGCAAAGCCGGACTCACCAGTTGGAACAGCCTCAAGCGGGCAGCATCTGGGCTGCTCACGGATGGCTGTGGCGATGGGCATGGTCGTGAGCCAAACCTTCATAAGCACCGGCCTCAGGCATGAAGGGCAAGTGCAACAGCTCCACCGTCAGACCTCGTTGCCGCAGCAAGTCGGCAAGCACGGAATCGTGAAGCACCACCAGTCGATCGGGATGGAGCTCCATCGCCACATGGCGATTACCCAAGTGATACGCCGCCTGAAGTAGAGCCAAGGAATCGGCGCTCCGCACCTGCATCACCGGCTCGGGAGCAGCCTGCACCTGCACCAGCACCGCACCGTCGTGGCTGAGCAATCGCTCACCCGGGCGCAAAGCGGCCCCCCGAGGTAGCTGGAGCAACAGATCACAGCCACAGGCAGAGCGACGATGACCGCGGAGGCTTGTGCGTTGATCCGCTGCCAAAGGCAATTGCAGTGACGCCGAACCCACGGGGTGCGGCGCCAGATCAGGCAGACGCTCGACCAGCAGGATCGCGGCTTGCTCCGGCATCTCGATGATTGGCTCCACGGCACACTGAACGGCGAGGGGGCACCACCCTGTGATCATCGCTACCGCATCTTCAGAGGCCGCCGCCTCGGGCTGGAGCGCCTCGGCCAACCTGCGTTTCTGCCAGCGCAACGGCGTTACCCACTACCAGGGTGGGGCCAGTGCGCCGCTGAAGCTGATGCGCAGCTTTGCCCAGAACAGCGGCCACTGCGAGCTACCGCTCCTGCACACCGCGGGCGGCCTGGTGGGGGGTGACCGACTACAACTCGACGGCGAGCTGGAGAGCGGCAGCCGCGCCCTGATCACCAGCGTGGCCGCTCAAAAGGTGTACGGCAGCGTGCGCCGCTCCCGTCTTCACCCGCAGGGCTGCTGGGCCGAACAACAGCTGCGCTTCCGCCAAGCGGCAGGTAGCGATCTGGAATGGTTGCCCCAGGAGCTCGTGCTCTATGCCGATGCGCTCTACCAACAGGATCTGCGGGTGCAGCTGGCCGAAGGCGCCAGCTTTCTAGCGATGGAGGTGGTGCGGCTAGGACGCACCGCCGCAGGCGAGAGCCTGGGCGAAGGGCGCTGGCGCTCCTGTGTGGAGATCCAGCGCCTGGCAACCGCAACCAGTGGTCCGCGCTGGGAGCTGGTGGATCGCCTCGAGCTCGGTGGCGATGGCCTGTCAACGGAGCACGGGATGGCGGGCCAGCCGGTGTTCGGCTCGCTGGTGTGGGCAGCACCCCAGCCATTGCCGGCTGAACAGCTGCACACCCTGCTTGAGCAAGCCCGCTCTGCACGTCACGGCCTAGAGGGTTCCATGGCCTGCGGGCCGCTGGAACAAGGCCTGGTGGCCCGTTATCGCGGCCCGTCCAGCCAGGCGGCTCGCTTCTGGTTCTGCCGGCTGTGGGCGCTGATCAGGCAGCAACGGGGGCAGCCCGCGCCGCAATTGCCGCGCGTGTGGCCGTTCCAGGAGAACCCCTTTGAGGACTGAACACCGGAGCGGCCACTCGAGTGTTCAGGCTGAACACAAACGTGGGCGGGCGGCCATCACAGTGATTGCGTTGACTGGGAGTCCCGGTCTGGCCCACCCACTGCCATGCATCTGACCCCTCAGGAGAAGGACAAGCTCCTGATCGTGACCGCGGCGCTGCTGGCGGAACGACGCCTCAACCGCGGCCTCAAGCTCAACCACCCGGAAGCGGTGGCCTGGCTGAGCTTCCAAGTGTTGGAGGGCGCCCGCGACGGCAAGAGCGTGGCCGAGCTGATGCAGGAGGGCACCACCTGGCTGAGCCGCGATCAGGTGATGGAGGGCATCCCCGAACTCGTGCATGAAGTGCAGATCGAGGCGGTGTTCCCCGACGGCACCAAGCTCGTGACCCTGCACGACCCGATTCGCTGACCACCCCCGCCGCAATCCCATGGCCCCGCTGATCCCCGGCGAACTGATCCCTGAGCCCGGTGAGCTCGAGCTCAACGCCGGAAGGCCCGTCACCACCGTGCTGGTGGCCAACACGGGCGATCGCCCCGTGCAAGTGGGATCGCACTTCCATTTCTTTGAAACCAACGCGGCCCTGGCGTTCGACCGGGACGCCACCCGCGGCCTCCGGCTCGACATTCCCGCCGGCACAGCAGTGCGCTTCGAGCCCGGCGACAGCCGCGAAGTGCACCTGGTGCCTTTTGCCGGCGAACGGCGCATCTACGGCTTTAACGGCCTGGTGAACGGCCCCCTCGACTAACCCCCATGCCCTACCGGATTTCCCGCCGCGCCTACGCCGAGACCTACGGCCCCACCACGGGCGATCGGCTGCGCCTGGCCGACACCGAACTGATCCTGGAGGTGGAGAAGGACTTCACCGTCTACGGCGATGAGGTGAAGTTCGGGGGCGGCAAGGTGATCCGCGACGGCATGGGTCAGGCCCAGACCACCCGCGCCGACGGCGCCGTGGACACGGTGATCACCAACGCCCTGATCCTCGATTGGTGGGGCATCGTGAAAGCCGACATCGGCCTGCGCGACGGCCGCATCGTGGCGATCGGCAAGGCGGGCAACCCCGACACCCAGGCAGGGGTCACGATCGTGGTGGGCCCGGGCACCGAAGCGATCGCCGGCGAGGGTCACATCCTCACCGCCGGTGCCATCGACACCCACATTCACTTCATCTGCCCGCAGCAGGTGGAAACGGCCCTGGCCAGCGGGGTGACCACGATGCTCGGCGGCGGCACCGGTCCGGCCACGGGCTCCAACGCCACCACCTGCACCCCCGGCTCGTTCCACATGGCCCGGATGCTGCAGGCGGCTGAAGGGCTGCCGATGAACCTGGGCTTCTTCGGCAAGGGCAATGCCAGCACCCCCGAAGCGCTCGAGGAGCAGATCCGCGCCGGCGCCATCACCCTGAAGCTCCACGAAGACTGGGGCACCACCCCCGCCGCGATCGACTGCTGCCTCTCGGTGGCGGATCGCTTCGACATCCAGGTGGCGATCCACTCCGACACGCTCAACGAGGCCGGATTCGTGGAAGACACGATCCGCGCCATCGGCGGCCGCACCATCCACACCTTCCACACCGAAGGGGCCGGCGGCGGCCATGCGCCCGACATCATCCGGATCTGCGGGGAAGCCAACGTGCTGCCCAGCTCCACCAACCCC
>JBIIDQ010000016.1:0-13435 GCA_044238295.1 Vulcanococcus sp. | reverse complement strand
ACTGTTACAGATGACACCGACCGGACCTTGATTGGTAGCTGCTGATACCGGAAAGAGCTCGTGGTTGGGGGCAGGGTCGCCCTCAACTGCCGAGGCGACTTTGCTTCTGTTTGCTGCCAATCCGGCATTGCACAGCGCCAACAATGGCTTTGTGCTGATGAGTGCGGCCTTGGTGTTGATGATGACGCCGGCCCTGGCGCTCTTTTACGCCGGCTTCGTGCGGAGCCGCAATGTGCTCAACACCATGGTGATGAGCTTCGCGGCCATGGGTTTGGTGAGCGTGCTCTGGGTGTTGTTCGGCTACAGCCTCGCTTTCTCCCCAGGGCAGGGAATGCTGGCTCCGTTCATCGGCGGCTTTCAGTGGGCGGGTCTGAGCAATTGGTCGGCCCCCTACGGCGATGGCCAGCTCAGTCACGGTGCAGTGGCCTTCTTCCAGCTCACCTTCGCAATCATCACGCCCGCACTGATCTCGGGGGCCGTGGTGGAACGCATGAATTTCCGGGCCTGGCTGGCTTTTGTGATCCTCTGGAGCACGTTCATTTATTTGCCTTTGGCCCACATGGTTTGGGGGCCTGGTGGCTTTCTCGGGCCTGAGGGCCTCGGTGCCCTCGACTTCGCTGGCGGTCTGGTGGTGGAGACGGCTTCGGGCGTCGGCGCCGCTGTGACAGCGGCGGTGGTGGGATGTCGCCGCAATTACCCAGCCCAGACGTCGCCACCGCACAACGTGCCATTCATCCTGCTCGGCGCCGGTTTGCTCTGGTTCGGTTGGTTTGGCTTCAATGGCGGCAGTGGCTTGGTGGCTGGCAATCTCGCGTCGCTGGCTTGTCTCACCACCAATTCCGCTGGCGCAGCCGCAGCGCTCGGCTGGATGGTGATCGAAACCCTGCAGCGCGGCAAGCCCACGGCAGTGGGAGTTGCGACCGGTGCTGTGGCGGGTCTGGTGGCGATTACGCCAGCGGCTGGTTACGTGAGCCCGATCGGTGCCTTGGTGATTGGCTTTGCCGCTTCGGTGGTCTGCAACTGGGCCCTGCAGCTCAAGAACCGCTCGAAGCTCGATGACAGCCTGGATGTGCTGCCTGTGCACGGGGTGGCGGGCTTGCTTGGCATCCTGCTCACCGGCCTGTTTGCCCTGAAGGCGGTTAACCCTGCTGGTGCCAACGGTCTACTGGCCGGCAACGCTGCTCAATTTCTGATTCAGCTCAAGGCGGCCGGTTTCACTGTCCTCTGGGTGGGTGTGGGCACCTTCGTGATCTTGCAGGTGCTGCGCGTGTTGATGCCCCTGCGGGCCAGCGAAAACGACGAGCGCCAGGGGCTCGATATCAACGCCCACGGCGAGGAGGCTTACAACACCGAGTTCACGATGTAACTCAGGCCTGCGGCTTAAAGCGCAACGCCACGCCGTTGTTGCAGTAGCGCTTGCCGGTGGGCTTGGGGCCGTCGTCGAACACGTGTCCCTGGTGTCCGCCGCAGCGTTGGCAGTGGTATTCCGTGCGAGGCACGATCAGCTTGAAATCCAGCTTTGTGGCGATCGCCTTGGGCAGGGGTTGCCAAAAGCTGGGCCAGCCCGTGCCGCTTTCGTATTTCGCCTTGGAGCTAAACAGAGGAAGGTCGCAGCCGGCGCAGTGAAAGGTGCCGGCCCGCTTTTCATTATTCAGTGGGCTGCTGAAGGGGCGTTCGGTGCCTTCTTTGCGCAGCACCTGATAGGCGGCGGGGCTTAGGCGCTGCTTCCACTGGGCATCGCTGAGTTGCCATTTCGGATCTCCAGCTGTGGAAGCTGCTTCGGCCGCCCGAGGCATCAACAGCGGGCTCAGCAAAGCCGCCACTTGGGCCAGAAGAGTGCGGCGGGGCATCGTCAAGGTGTGTTCCCGATCAGAGCTTGAACCAGCCGGCGCTCAAGGCTGTGGCCAGACCGAGGAAGATCGCGAGCAGGGTCCAGCTGATGCGGTTGAGGGTTGCTTCGGCGCTGCGGGCGCTGCTGAACATCGAACTGCCACTCGAGGCCAGGCCTCCCATGCCATCGCCCTTGGGGCTATGCAGCAGCACGCTGATCATCAGCAGCACGCCGCTGACCAGCCAGATCCAGGTGAAAACGCTTTGGAGCATGGCAGAAGACTAGTTGGCTGGCTCAAACGCCAAGGGTCTGGGGGATGCGATTGGGTACGGCAGGACTGCCGACCGGCACGATCAGCGATGTTCCAGTCATGCGCGCGGGTTGGGGCAGCCCCAGCATTTCAAGCAGTGTGGGTGCCACATCTGCTAGCCCACCGCCACTACGCAGTTCCACAGCATTGCCATGGCCCGGCAGCTTGCGCTTTTCCCCTTCCACGAGGATCACGGGCACAGGGTTGGTGGTGTGGGCTGTCCAAGGGCGCCCGTCTGGGCCCTCCATCAGTTCGGCATTGCCGTGATCGGCGGTGACCAGCAACGTGCCACCCATGCGATTGGTGGCCTCCAGTAGACGACCCACGCTCTGATCCACGGTGGCAATCGCTTCCACGGTGGCGTTCATTTCACCGGTATGGCCCACCATGTCGGGGTTGGCGTAGTTGATCACCACAAGGGCGTAGATGCCTTTGTTGATGGCAGCAATGCAGTGATCGGTGAGTTGCTCGGCTGACATGGCCGGTGCCTGGTCGTAGGTGGCCACTCGGGGGGAGGGCACCAGATGGCGGTCTTCGCCTGGGTAGGGCTGTTCGATGCCACCGTTCATGAAATAGGTGACATGCGGGTACTTTTCGGTCTCGGCGGTTCGGAACTGCCGTAAGCCGGCTTCCGAGACCACTTGACCGAGTAGGCCATCGAGCGATTCCGGTGGGAATGCCACGGCGACGGGAAGGCCTGCTTCGTATTGGGTGAAGGTGACGACGGCGAGGTCGTCGATCAGATCCCGCTCGAAATCAGCGAACTCAGCAACGACTAGAGCGCGGATCAACTGCCGCACCCGATCGGGCCGGAAGTTGAAACAGATCAAGCCATCGCCGGCCTGGATACTGCCCTCCGCAAGACGGGTGGGTTCAAGAAATTCATCGCTGGTGCCGCCTGCATATGCGTTCTCAAGGATTTGCTGGGGAGTGGCCGACTCGATGGGGCCCTCCTCGCAGAGCAGTCGATAGGCCTTTTCGGTGCGATCCCAGCGGTTGTCGCGGTCCATGGCCCAGTAACGGCCGCAGATCGTGCTAATCCGGCCCACGCCGGCTGCGGCGATCTGATCCTGGATGGTGCGCAGAAAACCAGGCGCACTCTCGGTGGGTGTGTCGCGCCCGTCAGTGATCACATGCACACACACGTCCTTAAGGCCGCGACTTGCAGCCCACCCCAGAAGTCCGCCTAGGTGGGTGATGTGGCTGTGGACTCCCCCATCGGAGCAGAGACCGATCAGATGGAGGGTCTTGCCGCTGGCCACCAGGCGATCGGCCAGAGCATTCAGTTCATGGTTGGCGTTGAGGCTGCCGTCGCGCACGGCCTGGCTGATCCGAACCAGTTCCTGACGGATCACACGGCCAGCGCCGATGGTGAGATGCCCAACTTCGGAGTTGCCCATCTGATCGTCGGGCAGGCCAACATCGGCGCCGCTGGCTTCAATCAGGGTGTGGGGATAGGCATGCCAAAGGGCATCCATCACTGGGGTCTTGGCGGCCCGAATGGCGTTGTGGGCATCGTCGTGGCGATAACCCCAGCCATCCAAGATGCACAGAACAACAGGAGCAACTGAGCCCCTCTGGTTGCCGGGACCTGAGGAACCTGAAGGCTTGCCTTGCTCGGTCGACGGAACAGCTGTCACCCGGTAAACCCTGCCTCTCCGCAACACCTGCTCCGTCCAACCTACCCTGCGCCTCGGGCAGATCCAGCCTTGATCCCGAGTGCGTCAGCTTTTGGCTACACCGGCTGATCCCGGTACGATCACCGCCCGCCACCATTCATATGTCTGCCGACCGTGTGGAGATTCTCTCGGCTGACGAGCTGGGACGGACCCTGAACCGCCTTGCGTCCCAGGTGCTGGAGAGCGTTGCCGATAGCGACCAGCTGGTGCTGGTGGGCATTCCGACGCGTGGCGTTGCCCTAGCGGAGGTGCTGGCTCAGAAGCTGCAACAGCTCTGCGGTCACCCAATCGCCTGCGGCAGCCTTGATCCCACGTTTCATCGGGATGATCTCGAGCGCATCGGCACCCGGCTCAGTACGCCCACGCAGCTGCCGGTGGACCTCGAGGGTCGAGATTTGGTTCTTGTTGACGATGTGATCTTCACGGGCCGCACGGTGCGGGCGGCTCTGGAAGCACTGCAAGCCTGGGGGCGCCCTCGTCGAGTGAGGTTATTGGTGATGGTGGATCGTGGCCACAGGGAATTGCCGATCCAGCCTGATTTCTGCGGGCGTGTCGTTCCCACCAGTCGTCAGGAGCTCATTGCCCTTTGTTTGCAGTCGGTTGATCAGGAAGAGGGTGTCTTTTTGATCAAAGAGAGCTGAGCTCAGCCAGCCCAGAACTGCTTAGACCGCTTCGAGTTCGTCGGTACGGAAGTGGGCGCGGAACCGGCCGAAGGCCACGATGATCGGCATGGTTGGGCTGATCGTGCGGCCCTTGTAGTCGTTGAGAACCTGGAATACTTCACCCTGCTGGCCCTTGAGATCGAAGGCCTGGCCGCGGTGCTCAGGATGGTGATACACCACCACGCTCTGACTAACCCTGACCTGATCTCCTGATTGCATCGAGAGTGTTGGGTGACGGCGCACCATCCTGTCACGCGTCGTCAGCGCCGACAGGCTGTCTCTGGGCCTGCCTCCACCACACGGCCGCCGAGTTCCTTGCAGGCGGAGCTGAAGGCCTGCCAGTCGTCGGCTCCAGCTGCGAGCTTCTTGGAAATCAAGTCATTGAGCCGCTCCGCTGGCACATTCGATTCGAGATCCGATCCGTGGGAGTTGTGCTGGGCTGCTTCGGAGGAGCGCAGTCCCTCGATGCCCTTCTCGACCTGGCTGCGTAATGCCTGGGTGTGCTGTTTCCACCAGGGGTGTTCGATGCGGTTGAGCGCATCGAGCGCTTCCCACCAGCGTTTCTGGGGGATCAGCTGAGCCGCTCTCTCTTTGAGAAAGCGCTGACGATTCCAATCTTCCTTGAGTTGATCCCCGAGGGCGGTGCCATTGGTGTTGTGGGCGGCATTCAGGGCGCCGAGAATCTGCAGAGCCTGTTCCAGCCTCCCTTCGCGATAGAGGCTGAGGGCGCGGACCTCGAGCTGCTGTTGCCAACGGATCAGTTGTTGCTGATCCTCCGGGGTGCTCGTCCCGGAGTTCACGAGTTGCAATTGCAACTTCAGCGCTTCAGACCACGTCCCCTGGCGCCAGAGTTCCTGGGCTTTGAGCCGCCGGCAGCGGCTCTGCTCCAGAGGAGCTTTCCCGCCCAGCCAACGCAATGCCGCTAATTGCTCGCCAAAGCGCAGGCAGTCGTCGAGCCTGCCCTGCTGTGCGGCCCGCTCCAATTGCTGAGGTAGCTGCTTCTCCCACCAGTAAGCCGATCCAACTCCGGCGGCGACGAGCCCGAGCGTGAGCACCAGCCAGAAGCGCGGAAGCCGGTGCCGGCGAATGGCCAAGGGGGGTGGAAGCGATCTACTCAGCCCGTTCTATGGATCGATCTACCCCGGATCACGATCCCAGGGGCAGCACGCCATCCGTCACGTCAGGGATCAGCTCAACGCACGCTGCCGAGTCGGCGGGCTGGGATCAACTGATCGGTCAGTAGGTCTTGCCCTTCCACCATCAACTCTCCTTTGGGACTGATTGAGAAGCGCAGTTCCAGGCGGTCGGATCCCGGCTGACCTGCCGGGACCAGGGGAATGGCAGCGGGCTGGTCGGCCCAGGCTTCTACGGCTGCGCTCCCAGCGGATTGGCGCCGCAGCACGGGCAGCCCGTTCACGAACACCACTTCGCTGCGCTGCTCCTCTTGCGGCTCTCCCAGCACGAGCTCCAAATCAGCTTGCTCATTGCGGCTGCAGCCAAGGCGCAGCTGCAGCGGATGCTCACTGGGCCAGGGTTGTCCCGGCAGAAAGAGGGGGTGCCAGCGGTGCTCAGCGCTCCGCTGATCCCAGCAGCGCAAGGCAACCCCACGTCGCAGCACATCCCTCACCACCACGCCTGGTGTGAGACGGAGCGCTCCAAGAGCCACTGCTTCCACAGGTCGTTCACCACGTAGCGGAACGTGGGGAAGCCTCTCTTGCAGCCAGCGACGGATCAGAGGCACCCGGCTGCATCCGCCCACCGGCAGAACCGCATCAATCTCCGCTTCCCCCACACCGCAAGCTCGGGCAGAAGCCAACACTTGCTCCAGCAGTTCATCCAACAGCTGCAGGAGCTTCCGCTCCTGCAGCAGCTCCTCCAGGCTGCTGCGGTTGAGGCGCAGTTCAAGGGGTGGTGCGCTCGGTTCCGGGCACCAGAGCACCAGCGCTTCGGTTGCATCGCTGAGGCGGCATTTCAGGCGCTCACAGCAGCTCAACAAACTGGGATCGCTCGGATCTAACTCACCTGGCGCATCCAGCTGTTCCACCAGGCTGGCAGCGATCCAGCGATCGAGGTCGCGGCCGCCCAGAGCCAGACCTGCCTTGCCAAGCACCCTGGCAGTGCGCAGGTTCTGGCGGCTGCTTGTGAGATCGCGGCCGCCGAAGCGCAGCAGTTGAGCGATCGGTGCGGCTTTGCCTTCCCCGCCCTCCAGCGCCACCAGCGACAGGTCGGTGGTGCCGCCGCCCAGATCGATCACCAAGACCCGGCTGCCCGCGGGAAGACCCGCGCCAATGGCCGCGGCGGTGGGCTCATCCACCAGGGCGATCTCCGGAACGTCCAAGCGGCTGGTGGCGTCCAGCAGCCACTCCCGATAGCCCCGATAGCTGTCGATCGGTGCGGTCAGCACCAGGCGCTGGGGGTTGAGATGCTCCGGCAGTCGTTGCCAGATTTGCTCCAGCAGGAGTTGGCCGCTCTGCTCCGGACTCAGCAGGCTGGTGGCGTGTTCAGGCGCGGTGGCCAGATCAGCACCAGCGCCGATCCAGCGTTTGAAATCGCGATGAAGGCCAGCACTGCGCTGCTCCAGCAGGCCTGCTTCGATCACTTGGCGCCCGATCAGGGGTTGGCTGGAGTTGACCTCACTCAGCCAGATCAGGCTCGGCACGACAGCCGGGTCGTGGGCGCTGATCGGGGGCAGCTCCAGTAGTTGAGGGCCGGCGTCGCCAGGACCCTGATAGGCCACCACCGTGGTGGTGCTGCCCAGGTCGATGGCGAGGGTGCCGGCCATGCTCGAAAGCTGAAGGGAAAACACTGCCCATGAGCGTGCCGCAGCTCAGCGCTTCATGGTGAGACCAGCGGGTCTATGGAGCGATGGAGCGGGCGTTGCAGGCGGTGTTGTCGTTCTACCGAGAGGATCCCGATCTGCTGCGCCGGCTCGATCCCCTCTCGGCTTGTCGTGTGTCTCGCGGTTGGGCGGGCCTGCGCATCGAATGCCGCAACCATGCCCATCGCGAGGTGGTGTGCAGCGTGGTGGAGCTGCTACGGCCTCCGCTAGAAGCCCTCGGATTGGTTCGTGAAATCCGTTTGTTGGCGCCAGGCGCCGAGCCGCTGGTCTTCCCTGTCAGTGTGCCGTTGTCACGCAACCTGCTGACCTACGATGGGTCAATTGGTGAGTAGTTCATGTATCTCGGCGTCAACGTCAGCCCCAAAGAGCTCGCACAGCGCGCCGAGAGCCTGGTGCGTCATTCCAGCAACCGCTATCTCACCACCGTGCGCATCGCCTTCCGGGCGAAGCAGCGCCGCTTCGATGATTTCGACGGCCTTCTCGAAGATTCGATGGTGAAGCCCGTTCAGCGCGCCATCATCGAGCTCAGCGATGAGCAAGATCAGCCCGACCTGCTGCCTGGCTGAGCGCTGAGCTCCCGTGATCCACAAAGAAGGAAAGGGTTGGCGGTTGGCCTGGGATGGCAGCCGCCAGCCCTTTTCTGTTTTGGTGGGCGGTGATGGCTGGGCCGCTGAGCTCACTCGGGCAGAGGCTGAGGCCCTGCGTGACGCCCTGTCTGATCTGGTGGCTCAGCACCGCGCTCTGGTGGATCAGCTGATGGCCGAAGAGTCAATTGAGCTGGAGCTGGAACGCGATCCTTGGTGGCTGGCGATTGAAGGTGATCGCAGCGCCTGGTCGCTGCGGGTCATGCTCAGCCCCGCCCCTGATCAGCGAGCCATGGAAGGCAGCTGGTCAACAGCCGCCGCAGTGCCATTCAGTCAGGCGTTACAGCAGCTGTTTGGCCAGCCGTGAGTGCGTGCAAGGCGCAGTAGTCGAGTGAATCGAGACCTGCGGCCGTGGCGCGCTCCAGCAGCGCCGCCAGGCCATCCAAGCCTTCGCTATTCAGCCCAGCGGCTTGGGCTGAGGTGATGAACAGGTTCAGGTCCTTGCGTAGGTGAGCCGTGGGGAAATTCGGATTGCTGTAGTCGGCGCTCAGTTCCCGCTCCAGTTTTTTATCGAAGGTGGGGGCGTAGAGGGCGCTGCTGCGGAGCAGCGTCATGAACGGCTCCACCGCTACACCGCCCTGCTGCACCAGATGCAACGAGAGGCTGAAAGCGTGGGTCAGGCTGGCGATCAGTTGATTCAGCGCCAGCTTGGCGGTCATCGCACTACCCACCTCTCCAAGGTGAACGGGTTCCTGGCTCAGTTGGCTCAGCACTGGCATGGCCTCCTGGACCAGCTCACGAGCCCCACCGACCATGAGCTGAAGAGTTCCGTTCAGCGCTTCAGGCCGGCTTCCCAGCACCGGGGCTTCCAGATAGCGACCACCCCGCTCGAGCACAGCTGCTGCCAGAAACTGGCTTTCCGCAGGGCTGATGGTGCCGATCTGAATCACCCGGCGCCCTATCAGTTGGCTGCTCACTTGATCCAGCAGAACGCTCTGGGTGGTGGGGCCGTCGCTGAGCACCGTGATCAGCCAGTCAGCCTGGCTCGCGGCCTCGGCCGGTGTGGGCGCCCGATGGGCACCCATCGCTTCCAAGGGAAGGCACCGCTCGGGGTTGCGGTTCCATACCGTCACCGGTTGACCGCAGGCCAGCAGGCGGCTGGCAATGGCACTGCCAAGCAGGCCTGTTCCGAGAAGCGCGATCGTCATGGCTTCAGCATGCCTGAACTGCTTCTCTGAGATTGCCCACGAGATTCGCCTGTTGATCAGTACTGCTGATCAACCTTGTTCTCCCAAAGCTCCAGACACTCTCCGCAGGCTTTTGCACGCTTATTCCACAGGTCGCGGTGTCTGCGTCGGGCTGTCGAGGCGGTTCTGGGGAGAACGCTCGCTTTGCCGGGTTTCCCGTTGACAGGTGCTGGGCGGTTGAGCAGCCAGGGCACGACTAGGGCTGATGCCGTGCCGGGATCCCCCATGAGACCTGGGGTCTTGCTGTGAGAAGGCCTGGGAAAGCGGTTCTTTGGCTTCGGTTGACCGCCGCTGCTCGTTGTGGGGAACTGGTGGGCGTTACGGAGAGATCTGGATGGAGAGCGCAGGCACGGTGAGCATGCGGGCTGAGGTGCCCGAGCCCCTGCTGCAGTCGATGCAAGGCTTCATTGAGGCCCATCCCAACTGGGATCAATACCGGTTGTTCCAGGCAGCGTTAGCTGGATTTCTGGTGCAGAACGGTGTGCAGTCCCGTGCGATCACCCGTTGCTACTTGGCCAACCTCTTCCCCCAGCAGCCACGCTTCAGCGATCCGATCGGTTGATCGAGGCGCTGCTGGCGAGTTCAGGGCGCAGCTGCCAGTAGGCCCCAGTCACGCTGGTGGTGATCAGAGGCAGGACCACCACCAGGCTCGCCACCGTGGCCGGGATCCCGAGTCCTTCCACCAAAGCTTCTGCGAGCAGTCCTGCCAGCAAGGGGAGCAGCACGAGGGCCAGCAAGTAGCTGCTGAGTTCGATCAGGCCGGCCCAGTGGTGCTCCAGGAGCCAAAGTCCCTGGCGGAATACGGATGAGGCGCTCAGACGCATATCCACCACCAGGCACGGGCCGAACAGCTGGCTCAGGCTGAGCGCCGCAGCGGTAATTAGGCCCAACAACACCGGCACCACACTCATCGCCGGTAAGGCCAGCAGCAGCAGTGACCAGATCAGCCCCGTGATCAGGCCTGTTACTGCAAGTGCTGCCACCAGGGTGCCTAGGCAAAGGCAGAGTCGCCCGGCTTGGCAACAAGCCCCTGGGCTAAGCAAGCTCCATGCCAGGGGCTTCCCCTGGGCCAGGCTCAGGCCGGCCTCGGTGAACCCTTCGATCATCCAAAGCAGACTGCCGGCATAGAGCGCAATCCCGAGCAGGTGCAGCAGTGCGGCCAGCACTCCGCTGTCCACCTGCTCCGCAGCGGCAAACAGGGCCCACCCCAAGAGATGGGCGCCGAGAGACACCAGGCTGAAGGCCAGTAGCAACGGTTGTTGCCGCACCGCACTCCAGCTCTGCTGGCAGGCTCTGCGGCTATTGAGCCGAACCCGTTTCACAGAGGGCCCAAGAGCTCGAACAATCTCTGGGCGCTTGCTTCTGGCACCGGCAGGATCGAGAGGCGGTTGCCGTTGCGTACAACGGGCAACTCCTCAACGCTGAATTGTTCCCTCAGAGCATCAAGGCTGAGTAGCTCACGAAAGGTGCCCACATAGCCCAGCCGCACGCAATCCCAGCGGGGCTTTTCGCGGTTCGATTTGGGGTCGAAGTATTTGTTGGCTGGATCGAACTGGCTTGGGTCGGTGATGCCTGTTTCCACCACCTCCATCAGCCCGACAATGCCTGGTGGTTTGGCATTCGAGTGGTAAAAGAATGCTCGATCACCGATGGCCATCGAGCGCATGAAGTTGCGGGCCTGGTAGTTGCGAATGCCGTCCCAGAGGGTGGTGCCTTCCTGCTGAAGATGCTGAATCCCGTACACATCGGGCTCACTTTTCATCAGCCAGTAGGCCATCGCTGCTCTTCGGGTTGGGGTGAGGCTAGCGGCGGTACCTCTGGCGCTTCAGCCTGGGTCAGAGGCTCTGCACGAGCGCACGGAAATGCTCACCGCGCGCTTCGAAATCCTTGTATTGATCAAAGCTGGCGCAGGCCGGCGAGAGCAGCACAGCCCGGCAGCCCTGGCTCGCCGCCAGCTCCCGGGCCAGGGGCACTGCTTCGGCCATGCCATCGACGCTGTAAACCAGGCCGCGGTAGTTGGCCTTCTGGAGAAGTTGTGCAAAGGCTGCTCGCGCTGCACCGAACAGCACAACGGCATGGGCTTCCCGTTGCAACCCAGCGATCCAGCCTGTGGCGTCACCCTGTTTGGCTTCGCCACCAGCCAGCACCACCAGCGGTCCCTCCATGGCGCGAAGAGCTACTTCTGCAGCGTCGTAATTGGTGGCTTTGCTGTCGTTGAACCAGGTCACTCCCTCCAGCTCCCGGATGCGCTCAAGCCGATGGGGCACACCGGGGAAAGTGCGCAGTGCGGTTTCCATCTGGGCGGGGCTCAGGCCCACCTCCAGGCCCACGGCAACGGCCATCAGCAGGTTCTGGCGGTTGTGGGCGCCAGGCATCGCCAGGGCCCTGGCATCCAGCAGTGCCCCGCTGGCAGCGCACACCTGATCGGCCTCGATCCATAACGCTGGCTCCAGCCCAGCCGCCACGGCTGCTTCTCGGGAGCCGGCGGTGATCCAGCGGGCCTGATCCCAGCTGCCGGCGCGGCTGCGCAGATCGGGATCATCCCCATTGAGGATGCGCACGGCCGAGTGTTCCAACAGGCTGCGTTTGATGGCGCGGTAGTTATCGAGGCTGCCGTGGCGCTCAAGGTGATCGGGGGTGAGGGTGGTCCACACCCCGATGCGCGGTGTGAGCTGGGGGGCGGATTCGATCTGGTAACTGCTCAGTTCCACCACCAACCAGCCGGGAACCGCTGCACCACTCCGAGCTAGTGCCAGCTCAGCCGCTGAGTAGCCCACGTTGCCGCACATCGGCGCATCCAGTCCCGTCTGTTGGAGGAGATGCGCCACAAGGTGGGTGACGGTGGTTTTGCCGTTGGTGCCGGTGATCCCGATCCATGGCACGTCGGTAGTGGCTTCCCAGGCCGTGCTGATCTCTCCGTCAGTGCGGATCCCCTGTTGCCGCAAGCTCACCAGGGTCGGGTGATCCCAGCGGATGCCAGGGCTCACGATCACTCGCTCCGGTCGCTCTGCCAGCGCTGTGAAGCTCTCGGGTTCGAGCGGGGTGGAGAGTTGCACGGCGATTCCCTCGCCACGGAGCAGCTCGGCGCGATTGCGAAGCTCGGGGTTGTCGCCGCTGTCGAGCACCAGCACCGCCGCGCCGCGCTGGTGCAGAAGCCTCGCCGCACCCACGCCGGATCGACCAAGTCCCAACACCACCTGCAGCGTCATGACTTGCGGATGGGCTCAAGCCTCAAATGAATGGGCGATACTGGAATCGAACCAGTGACTCCTACCGTGTCAAGGTAGTGCTCTACCTCTGAGCTAATCGCCCTCAGAGCGCCGTTCGGCCCAAGGAACCTAGCAGCCGAGACAGGCCCGGGTTCAACGGCGTTGCATCACCAGCCGCCAGCGATCGCGCTTCGTGGGCTGGATCTCCAGGATCTCCAGCTCGCCGCGGCCATCGAGTCGCACCCGGTCCCCAGGATTCAGTTCTCGGCTTGGTGTGGTGATCACCTGCCAGTTCACCCGCACAGCCCCGCTGCGGATCAGCTCGGCCATGCGGCTGCGCGACATCCCCAGACCAGCCGACGCCACGGCATCGAGCCTCAGTGAGGCTTCAACGCTGCTCACTTGCCGGGGGACCCTGCTGGCGGGCCACTGCAGCTGCGCAAGAGGCACCACCTCCAGGAGCACCGCCACGCTGCGGACCTGGGCACTTAGTTCATTACAGCGTGGGGCGGCCTCGCTGCTGATCACAGCCTGAGCGCCGCGGTCGCCCCGCATCCAGATATCACCCAGCTCTCCGGCCTCCAGACCGGCCCTCAGTAAGCCCTGGCGGACATCCTCCGGTTCGGCAGGGTCGAACAGAAAGTTGCCGCTCACGACCAATCCGCTGAGGGCGGCGGCTGGGGCTGAGGTTCCTGGGGCTTCGATGAGCTCAGCCCGGCGCACTAACAGCCGGCAGCGCTCCGCCTGGGACCAGCCACCATCGGCGAGCAGTTGAAGTTCGCTGAGGGCGCCAAGGCGTTGTTGCGCTTCCTCTTGGAGTTCCGCTCCAACAAATCCACTCCAACAGGGCTCCCAGGTGCGCAGCGCTTGCTCAGCCAACCCGATTAGCTGCGTCAGTTCCTCTGGCCTGCCACTGCCCTTCAGCAGTTCATCGCGCGGCAGCATCACCTGTCCTCAGTTTTCATTGAGCCGCACCACGGCCTTGGGTTTCGCCACCTGCAGCCGAGTCCAGGGCACTTCGATGCCGTTGGGCATCTCCACGAGCAGCAGCCAGTTGCCTTCTTCAAGGCGGTT
>JBIIDQ010000214.1:0-3824 GCA_044238295.1 Vulcanococcus sp. | reverse complement strand
TCGCAAGCATTCGTCGCCGTCTTCCTGGCGCGGCCCGGCACCTCGAGCTGCTGGCGGTGGCCTCAGCCCCTCGGCGCGCCCTGGTGCTCGACGACGGACGCGTACGCAGTGAGCCGATGCCACCCCAGGTGGCGCCGCTGCGTCAGGCCCTGATCGATCTGCTGGAGCAGCACGGCGCCCTGCTCCTCGGGCTGAACGGGTTGCGCGCAGCTGATCGCTTTGCCCAACGGCTGCATCAGTGGCGGCTGCGGCGCGGCCGCGAAGGCGCGCAGGCCCTGATCGGGCGCTACGCCGCGCTCAAAGCCACCGGCGTGGCCGCCAATCCCCTGCTGCTCTTGGATCTAGCCGGAGGCCTGGCCCTCGATACAGCGCTGGTGGTGCAGCTCTGCGATCTCTACGGGCTGGAACTCGGCGGTGGCGGCGCGCGGGCCCTGCTGACGCGCCTATCGGCCCAGAACGCTCTGCTCGGCGGCACCCAGCTGGGTATTCAGCTGTTGTTGGGGGGCCTGCGTCAGGTGCTGATGGTGGCAGCACCCTTCAGCGGCGGGCTGAGCTTGGCCCCCGCCGCACCGGTGGCCCTGGCCCAGGCGGCGCTCGCGGTGCACACCACCCGGCTCACGGGCCGGCTGGCTGCGGCCGAACTGCTGCGCAGCGCAGAACGGGGGAGGTTGCGGCCAGCCTCGCTGCTGCGCCGCCTAGCCCAGCAGGACCCCCAGGCGCGCTCCTGGCTGCAGCAATGGCGGGAGCTGGAAGCCAGACCGCAAACCCTGAAACCGCTGCTGCCATGAGCAGGCCGACCCTGGCCCTGCTGGGCACCAGTGCCGATCCGCCCACCGCAGGCCATCGCGCCCTGCTAGTGGGCCTGGCTGAGCACTACGGCCAGGTGGTGACCTGGGCCAGCGACAACCCCTTTAAACAGCACGGTGCCCCCCTGGCTATCCGCGCCCAGCTGCTCGAGGCGCTGGTGCAAGACCTCCGCGATCCCCGCATCCGCCACAACCAGACCATCAGCAGCCCCCGCGCTATCGACACCGTGACCAGCGCCGCCGAGCTCTGGCCAAGCCATGAGCTGGTGTTCGTGGTGGGGGGTGATCTAGCCGCCCAGGTGCCCCGCTGGTATCGGGCGGCCGAGCTGCTGCAGCGCAGTCGGCTGGCCGTGGTACCCCGCCAGGGATTCCCGCTGGATCCAGAGGCCCTAGCAACGATCGAAGCGCTGGGGTGCCAGCCGGAAGTGGTGCACCTGCCGGTACCCGCCACCGCCAGTTCAGCGATCCGCCGCCGCCCGAGCCCCGAACAGGTGCCTCCGGCCCTGTGGGCCGAACTGGTCAAGCACAATCTCTACGGCCTGGGGCAAGAGCCCTCCCGCACGCCCCGCTGATGCGTCTTGCCCTCGCCCAGATCAATCCCGTCGTGGGCGACCTGGCAGGCAATGGCGAGCTGCTACTCGACGCCTGCCGGCGTGCCGCCGCCGAGGGCGCCACCCTGGTGGTGGCACCGGAGCTGGCGCTCTGGGGCTACCCACCCCGCGATCTGCTGCTGCGGCCAGCCCTGCGCCAACGCCAGCAACAGGTGCTCGAGTGGTTGGAAGCAGATCTACCGCAAGGGCTGGCCCTGGTGCTGGGGGTCAGTGAAACGGTGAACGACGGCCAGCAGCCCGATTTGTTCAACAGCGCTGCTCTGGTGGAGCGCGGCCAGTGGCGTGTGGTGGCGCGCAAGCGGCTGCTGCCCAGCTACGACGTGTTTGATGAGCGGCGCTACTTCCGCCCCGCCGACCAACCCTGCTTGCTGGAGTTGGCCGACAGCGGTCGCAACTGGCGACTGGGCCTCACCCTCTGCGAAGACCTTTGGGTGGACGAGGAGCTGCACGAGCAGCGGCTCCTGGGGGGCGACCCCGTGGCAGATCTACAGGCGCTGCGGCCGGATCTGCTGCTCAACCTTTCGGCCTCACCCTTTGGCCAAGGCAAGGCCCAACTTCGCCGTGATCTCGCTGCTGCTGCCGCCCGCCGGCTGCAGTGCCCTGTGGTGTACGTGAACCAAGTGGGCGGCAACGACGAATTGGTGTTCGACGGTGGCAGCTTCATCACGAACGCCGCAGGATCTGTGGTGTGCCAGTTGGCCTTTGCCGCCTCAGATCTGGCCGTGTGGGAGACCAGCACGCTGGCCGAACCGCTGGACCCACCAGCGGCCGAGAATCCCAGCCTGCCCAACAACGAGGAGCTGCTGTTGCGCTCACTGGTGCTGGGCGTGCGGGACTACGCCCGCAAATGCGGCTTTCGACAGGCTCTGCTCGGACTGAGCGGCGGAATCGATTCGGCCCTGGTGGCCGTGATTGCTGCAGCTGCTCTGGGGGCAAACAAGGTAGAGGCCCTATTGATGCCATCGCCCTGGAGCTCAGAGGGCTCGATCAACGACTCCCTTGCCCTCGCCAATCGCCTGGGCATCGTCACCAAAACGGTGCCGATCGAGCCTCTAATGGCAACATTCGACGCCGCCCTCGCCGCTCCGCTCAACGGCGAACCCGCGGGATTAACGGCTGAGAACCTTCAATCACGCATTCGCGGCACGCTGCTGATGGCGGTAGCCAACCAGCAGGGCCAACTGCTCCTCTCCACGGGCAATAAATCAGAACTGGCTGTTGGTTATTGCACCCTCTATGGCGATATGAACGGCGGCCTGGCCGTGATCGGCGACCTCTACAAGACCACCGTGTTTCGCCTCTGCGCCTGGATCGATGCACCGACCTCTGCCGCATGCCGCCGCAGCCTGGGGCTTCCAAGTGAGGGGGAACTGGTGGGAGCCGCGATCCGCGACAAACCCCCCAGCGCCGAGCTGCGGCCGGATCAACGCGACAGCGATTCACTACCGGATTACGCGGTGTTGGATCCCCTGCTGCAAGCCCTGCTGGAAGAGCATCAAAGCCCGGAAGATCTCATCAACAACGGCGTGGATGCGGAGCTGGCTGAGCGGGTGATGGGACTGCTGCGGCGGGCGGAATTCAAACGCCGGCAGGCCCCCCCAGTGCTCAAACTCAGCAAACGCTCCTTTGGCAGCGGCTGGCGCATGCCGATCGCCGCCCGCTAAGCCAATCCAGGCCGCCTGCGGGTGGCCAACCCCCAAGGCCAGCGGCAAGCTGAAGGTGGTTAGCCCCGCTAGCGCGCCATGGCCGGCTCCATCGCCCCGATCGCCAGCATTGGCGTGCCGCGGGAGATCAAGCCCGATGAGCGGCGTGTGGCGCTCACGCCCGATGCGGTGCGCGAGCTGGTGAGCCATGGTCTGCACGTGCGGATTGAGGAGGGCGCTGGGCAGGGCGCCGGCATCAGCGACGCCGCCTTCGAGGCCGCCGGCGCCGCCCTGGTCAACCGCTCTGAAGCCTGGGCCGCCCATCTGGTGGTGAAGGTGAAGGAACCGCAGGCTGAGGAGTTCGGCTATCTGCGGCCCGATTTGGTGTTATTCACCTACCTGCACCTAGCGGCTTACCCCGCCGTTGGGCAGGCGCTGCTGCAAGCCGGCACCACCTCGATCGCCTACGAAACCGTGCAGCTTGCCGACGGCAGCCTGCCGCTCTTGGCACCGATGAGTGAGATCGCCGGGCGCTTGGCCGCCCAGGTGGGCGCCCATCTGCTGGAGCAACCCCATGGTGGCCGCGGCGTACTGATCGGCGGTTGCACCGGTGTGCGCCCGGCACGGGTGGTGGTGCTTGGAGCAGGAAGCGTGGGCTGGAATGCCTCGCGCCTGGCAGCGGCGATGGATGCGGAGGTGTTCCTGCTCGATCTCTCCCCCGAACGCCTACGCCGGTTGGAGAGCCAGCGGCAGGGCCGACTCGT
>JBIIDQ010000213.1:0-3825 GCA_044238295.1 Vulcanococcus sp. | reverse complement strand
CAGATCGTGCTCGATCCGGGAGACGTGCTGCTCTGCTACACCGACGGCGTCACCGAAGCCAGCGGGCTCAATGGCGAGCGCTTCGATGAAGAGCGCTTGATCGCCGCCTTGCAGGCGGCCTGCCGCTCCGGCGTGGGTGCCCAGGGCATCCTCGATCAGCTGTTCGCCCGCCTCGATCGCTTTGTGGGGCCGGATCGCCAGCTCGATGACGACGCCTCGATGGTGGTGCTCAAGGTGCGTGAGGAGGTGATGTTGCCCTCGCTGCCCCACTGAGCTCAAGCGTGGCCTGCCTGCCAAGCTGACCCTCAACTGATCGAGCCGGGCCCCGATGGCCGTTGAGTCGTCTTCCTCCACCTGGAGTCAGCGTTTCGAGGAGGGCCTGCATCCGGCGATTGAGCGCTTCAACGCTTCAATCGGGTTCGACATCACCCTGCTCCAGCAGGACCTCGACGGCTCGATCGCCCACGCCCGCATGCTTGCCAGCACCGGCGTGATCACGGCTGAGGAAGCCGAGCAGCTGGTGGTGGGCCTGGAGCAGGTGCGCAGCGAAGCGGCCGCCGGCCAGTTCAACCCCGGCCTCGACGACGAAGACGTGCACTTCGCGGTGGAGCGCCGCCTGATCGCGATCCTCGGCCCTCTGGGCAAAAAGCTGCACACCGGCCGCTCCCGCAACGACCAGGTGGGCACGGATCTGCGCCTGTGGCTGCGGGGCCAGATCGATGCCATCGATGGCGCGTTGGTGCGCTTCGAGCGGGCGCTGTTGGATCAGGCCGAAGCCCACGCCGAAGTGATGATCCCGGGCTACACGCACCTGCAGCGGGCCCAGCCGATCTGCCTCGCCCATCACCTGTTGGCCTACGTCGAGATGGCGGAGCGCGACCGGGCCCGGCTGAGGGATCTGCGCAAACGCGTGAACATCTGTCCGCTCGGTGCCGCGGCCTTGGCGGGCACACCGGTGCCGATCGATCGCCGCCACACCGCTGCGGCTCTCGGCTTCGACGACGTGTATGCCAACAGCCTTGATGCGGTGAGTGACCGGGATTTTGCAGTGGAGTTCAGCGCCGCTGCCAGCCTGGTGATGGTGCACCTGAGCCGGCTGAGCGAAGAGGTGATCCTCTGGGCCAGCGAGGAGTTTGGCTTTGTGAAACTCACCGACCGCTGCGCCACCGGCAGCAGCTTGATGCCGCAGAAAAAGAACCCCGATGTGCCCGAACTGGTGCGCGGCAAGTGCGGCCGGGTGTTTGGTCACCTGCAGGGCCTGCTGGTGATGATCAAGGGTCTGCCCCTGGCCTACAACAAAGACTTCCAGGAGGACAAGGAGGCGCTGTTCGACGCCGTGGCCACCACCCTGGCCTGCCTGGAGGCGATGGCGATCCTGTTTGAAGAGGGGCTCCAGTTCCGGCCTGAGCGCCTCGAGGCGGCCGTGGCCTCTGATTTCTCCAACGCCACCGATGTGGCCGATTACCTCGTGGCCAAGGGGGTGCCCTTCCGCGAGGCCTACCAGCTTGTGGGTGGCTTGGTGAAGGGCTGCCTGCAGGAGGGGATCCTGCTGCGGGATCTGCCGTTGGAGCGTTGGCAGCAGTTGCATCCGGCCTTCGAGGCGGATATTTACGAGGCCATTCATCCCCGTCAGGTGGTGGCGGCCCGCCGCAGCGAAGGCGGCACAGGCTTTGATCAGGTGCGTCAGCAACTGCAGCGTTCCCGCGCCAGGCTCGCGAACAGCAACTGAAACGGCGGAAGTGGATCTAAGGTTCGGGCGCTGAAGTTCTGCCTAATCGGCCCCCTCGGCCTGTGAGCATTTTTGTTGGCAACCTCCCCTTCCGTGCGGAGCAGGAGGACGTGGCCGAGTTGTTTACCCCCTTTGGTGAAGTCACCAATTGCTTCCTCCCGCTGGAGCGGGACACCGGGCGCAAGCGGGGTTTCGCCTTCGTGGAACTGGCCGATGAGGACAGCGAGTCCCGCGCGATCGACGCCTTGCAGGGCGCTGAGCTGATGGGGCGTCCGCTGCGCATCAACAAAGCCGAGCCCCGCAGCCCAGGCGGCGGTGGTGGTTATGGCGGCGGTGGTGGTGATCGTGGCCCCCGCCGTGGCGGTGGTGGCGATCGCAATGGCGGTGGCTACGGCGGCGGCGGCGGTTACGGAGGTGGTGGCGACCGCGGTGGCTATGGCGGCGGTGGTGGCTACGGAGGCGCTGATCGTTCGGGTGGTGGCGGTGAACGCAGCTCCGGTGCGCGCGGTTGGGAAGACCGCAGCTACGGCGGTGGCGACCGTGGCGGTGATTCCTTCGGCGCTGGCCGCACGCGGCGTCGCCGCAGCAGCGGCGGGGACGACTGATCGTTCCAAACGTTCAGCCGATAGAGGGCCTTGCTAGCGGCGAGGCCTAAAGCCCGCGCTCTTCCAGTTGCGCCGCGGCCCGTTCGAACACGTCCGGCCTGGCATCGCGTGCGCCTGCGGCCATACCTAGATCGCGGCGCCAGTGCCGGGCACCGCTCACCCCCTCCACCACTTGCACCAGGTGGCGGGCGATGGCCCAGAGCCTTCCCCCTCCACTGCACCAGCGCTCGGCGTAGGGGATGAGGCCGCGCACCACCGTGGAGGCGCTGGCGATGGGTTGGCTGCTGTCGTGGAACAGGTCGCGATCCACCGTGGCCCAGCGCAGCGGGTGGTCGTAGGCGGCGCGGCCCACCATCACCCCATCCACCTGCTGCAGCTGTTCCTCGCAGCGCTGCAGATCGAGCAGACCGCCATTCAGTTCGATGGTGAGCTGGGGTCGTTCGCGCTTGAGCTGATGCACCAGCTCGTAGCGCAGCGGCGGGATGGTCCGGTTTTGCTTGGGGTCGAGGCCCTCCAGCCACGCCTTGCGGGCATGCACGCTGAAGCGCTGGGCGCCGGCTGCGGCCACCGTGTCCACGAACGCCAGCAGCTCTTCATAGGAATCGCGCTCATCGATACCGATGCGGTGTTTCACCGTGACGGGCAGCGGTGAGGCCGCGGCCATGGCGCCGATACAGCGGGCCACCTGGTCGGGTTCGGCCATCAGGCAAGCCCCGAAACGCCCCTTCTGCACCTTCTCGCTGGGGCAGCCCACGTTGAGGTTGATCTCGTCGTAGCCGCGATCGGATGCGATGCGCGCCGCCTCGGCCAGCAGCTGCGGATCGTCGCCGCCCACCTGCAGAGCGATCGGGTGTTCGCAGGGATCGAAATCGATCAGCCGCTCACGCCGCTCGCTGTAGTGCAGCGCCTGGGCCACCACCATCTCGGTGTAGAGCAGGCTGCGCCGGGTGATCTGCCGCATCAGCACCCGGAAGTGCCGATCGGTGTAGTCCATCATCGGGGCCACACTGAAGCGGTAGGCCCCGTTCAGTAGCGAATCGGGCATGCCCTCATGCTGCCCGGTGCCCAGGCACGCTGATCTCTGCCCGTCTCTCCGCGATGCCCCCTTCAGCCGAGCATTGGTCGCTGGTGGTGGCGGGGGGTGGGCCAGCCGGGTTCATGGCGGCCATCGCCGCGGCGGAGGCGGGCCTCCAGCGGATTCTGGTGCTGGAGAGCACGCCCGAGCCCCTGGGCAAGGTGCTGATCAGCGGTGGTGGCCGCTGCAACGTGACGCACGCCTGTTGGGATCCGCGCGAGTTGGTGGGCTCCTACCCGCGTGGCGGCAAAGCTCTGCGGGGTCCCTTCAGTCGCTTTGCCGCTGGCGATGCGGTGGCTTGGTTCGACGACCACGGCCTTGAGCTGGTGGAGGAGCCCGATGGCCGCATGTTCCCTCGGGCCAATCGCTCCACGGCGGTGATTCAATGCCTGCGCAAGGCGGCGTCAGCCGCCGGC
>JBIIDQ010000015.1:0-13481 GCA_044238295.1 Vulcanococcus sp. | reverse complement strand
CAGCCCCTGCAGGGGTATGTCTTCAAGGTCAATCCGAGGGGCGCAGCCAGCCTCCAGCTGCAGGGGCAATGAACCAACTGCAGCCCAGGCTCGCAGCCGCTCCTGCCCGATCGAATCCAGGGCAGCCTCAGGCGCTGTGTGCCAGCAGTGCAGATCGGCTGAACCCGCTTCGCGCTCGGCCCAATGCCAGCGGCTGTTGCCAATCAGCAACAGCCGCCCCACCTCAGATGCCCTCGCCCGCCATCCCAGGCAGGTGGATGCCGCATTCCTGTTTGAGCCCCCCGAAGCGCGTGGCACGTCCGCTGATGCCGCCATCATCTGGCGCACTGGAGTGCCAGTCACCCACGGTGGAATAGCCCTTCTCAAACAATGGGTGCTGGGGCAGCCCGTGCTCCTGCATGTAATAGAAGACGTCTTTGTTGGTCCAGGCGAGCAGGGGCCGCAGCGCCCAGCGACCGCGGACCTCGGCCAACGGTTGCATCGTGCTGCGGTGATCGGTTTGGCGACCGCGCACCCCACTAGCCCAGCAGCGCACCTGAAGCGCATCCATGGCGCGATCAAGCGGTTCCACCTTGCGGATGCGGTGGTACGTCTCCATGTCTTCAACACGGCCTGTCTCCCAGAGGCGGCCGTGCAGCGCCTCCATCCGCGCCGGGCTGATCTGGGCCTGCGCCACATGCACCCGCAGATCGAGCAGCTCGATCAGGGTTTCGGCGTAGTGATAGGTCTCGGGTGGCAGGTAGCCCGTGTCCACCCAAATCACGGGAACCTTGCGATCCAGCTGACTGATTAGGTGCAGCGACACCGCAGCCTGGATCCCGAAGCTGGTGGTGAGGGTGAAACCGTCGCCGAACTGCTCGAGCCCCCAGCGCAAACGCCCCAGGGCATCGCACTGCTCCAGCTCTTGGCAAGCCTGCTGGACATCGATGGCCGGAGCTGTGATCGCCGAGGTCGTGGTCATTCCTCCATCCTCCAATGCCAGGGGGAATGGCTTCCGTACCCACAGCTGCTGGTTAGGGTTCGCCCAACTCCACCGACCCATCGGAACCGTGCCACCAGCCGAGGCCGAGCAGCAACCCGTAGTGGTGGTAGGAGGTGGCTTCGGAGGGCTGAGCGCCGCGTTGCAGCTGGCGGCTGCTGCGCCATCGACACCGGTGGTGCTGATCGAGCCCCAGGAACGATTTCTGTTTCTGCCACTGCTCTACGAACTGCTCAGCCATGAACTCAGGCGCTGGGAAGTCGCCCCGCGCTACGGAGAACTCCTGGCGGGGAAGGGTGTGGTGTGGCTGCAAGAGCGCGTCACCAGCATCAACACCAGCGCACGCGAGCTGCTCACCGATGCAGGTCAGCGACTGCAATACGGGCAGTTGGTGCTCGCCACGGGCGGCAAGCCATGCACCTACGGCATCCCGGGGGTGGCCGAGCACTGCATCGGTTTTCGCAGCCTCGCTGATGTGGATCGACTGCAGCAGCTTGTTGAACGCTTGCGGGACCAGCAACGCCCGCTGCAGCGGATTGTGATCGTGGGAGCAGGCGCCAGTGGCGTGGAACTGGGCTGCAAGCTCGCCGACTTACTGCAGGGAGCTGCAGTGATCGAACTGATCGAGCAGGGTGAGGAGCTGCTGCCGGGTGCGCGGTCGTTCAACCGCGACCAGGCACACGAGGCACTGCTCAAACGCGACATTCGCCTGCGCACAGGCACACGGGTGACAGCGGTGGGCGCGGCCTCCCTCAGCCTGCAGCGCGGTGATGCCTCCAGCCCTGAGGAGCTCAGCTGCGATGGGGTGATCTGGACCGGTGGCGTGGTGGGCAGCGTTCCTGCCATCACGCCGGCCCTGGCGTTGGACTCACGGGGACGGCTTCACTGCGACCGGGAGCTGCAGGTGATCGGTGCCCCGCACGTGTTTGCCATGGGGGATGCCGCCCTCTGTCCCGATGCCAGCGGCGACAGTCATCCCGCCACCGCCCAAGTGGCCTATCAACAGGCCGCCTGTGTAGCGGCCAATGTGCAGCGCCAACGCCGCGGCCAGGATCTCGAGCCGTTTATCTGGAAGGATCTGGGCGAAATGCTGGGGCTCGGCATTGGCCAAGCCACGCTCACCGGCATGGGCATCACCCTCGCCGGCCCCGCGGCGTTCCAGCTGCGTCGCCTTGCCTACCTGGCCCGGATGCCGGGCCTGCAGCATCAACTGCGTGTGGCCGGCGGCTGGCTGGCCGATTGGTTTTAACCAAGACCCACTCCGCCTTGCCAATGACCCACCAGCACCGACCCGAGGGATTGCTGCTCGATGCAATGGGCACCCTGATCGGTCTGCGGCGCTCGGTGGGGAGCACCTACGCCGCCTTTGCCGCCGAACACGGCGTGGCCGTGGAGGCGCAGGCGATCAATGCCGTCTTCCCCAGACTGTTTCGTGCGGCACCGCCGCTGGCCTTCCCAGGCCTGGAGGGCGACGCGCTGCTGGCCGCCGAACAGTCTTGGTGGATCGAGCTGATTGCAGCTTCCCTGAAGGCTTGCGGCCACGAAGCGCCGTTGCCACCGTCGCTGGGCCCCGCTCTGTTCGACCACTTCGCCACAGCGGAGCCCTGGCAGGTGTACGCCGATGTGGAGGAGCACCTGCAGCGCTGGCGCGACGCTGGACTCAAGCTGGCGGTGGTTAGCAACTTCGATCAGCGCCTGCACCAGCTCCTCGAACGGCTGGAGCTCTTGCCGCTGCTGGATGCGGTGGTGGTGTCGTCGCAGGTGGGTGCGGCCAAACCCGATCCGCTGCCCTTCCAGCGGGCACTGCAGCTGCTGGATCTACCCGCTGAAGCGGCCTGGCACATCGGCGACAGCCCTGAGGATGAAGCCGGCGCCAAGGCCGCTGGGCTGCACTGCGTACTGATCCAGAGACAACAACCCGCCGGGACACCGGGCGGCGCAGCTACTTGAAACAAACCGCCCTGCTGGGCCGCACCGCCGGCCTGCGCCCGGCGCAGACCCGCCGACTGGAGCGCCTCAGCCACCGCCGTCACCCGGAAGCCTTCGGCGCCGATCTGCTCACCCTGCAGCGCCTGGCGGCTGAGAGCAGCGAGCTGGAACTGCCGCTCAGCCTGGTGGTCGATGGCCGTGGCCTCTGCCGGCTGCTGTGGGTGGGTCCACTGGAGCAATCGGGGCGACTGCTAGAGCGGCTGCCCGGCGGCCCCCGCCGCCAGGGCAGCGATCTACGCCTGATCACCTGCGTGGGTCACGCCAAGCAACTGGAGCCCCACGGCAGTGAAGCGGTGGTGGGGCTCGATCTGGATCCCCAGCTGTGGCTGCGCTACGGGCAGCATCCCGAGGCCAGCGGCCATTGGCCCGCCGCCGCCTACCTCCCGGGTGGCGATCCTGCCCACCCCTGGCAGCAACAGGGCGACGACGATCTAGCCGAACTGTGCCAATGGATCCCGCCGGAGCGCACAACGCTGCAACCCATCGCCCAAGCCGGGGGGCTGGAGCAGGTGCTACTGCTGGTGCTCAGCCCTGGCGACCCTGAGGCAGCCCGCCGGGAGATCGCCGAGCTGGAGGGTCTAGTGCGCAGCGCCGGATCGGTGCCGGTGGGGCTGGTGGTGCAACGCAAGGCCTCGGGCTCTCCGCAGACCCTATGGGGTGAAGGGAAGCTGCGCGAAGCGGCCCTCGAAGCGAGGCGCCTTGGGGCCTCACTGGTGGTGACAGACCGCGAACTCACGCCCGCCCAAGCCCGCAATCTGGAACGGCTGCTGGATCTTCCGGTGAGCGATCGCAGCGAGCTGATCCTCGACATCTTTGCCCAACGGGCCGCCAGTGGTGCTGGACGGCTGCAGGTGGAGTTAGCCCAGCTGCGCTATCGCCTACCCAGGCTCGTGGGTCGCGGACTGAGCCTCTCGCGCCAGGGGGGCGGCATCGGAACCCGCGGTCCCGGCGAAACACAGTTGGAAAAAGATCGCCGCGCTATTGCCCGCCGCATCGAAAAGCTGCAGCGCGATGTGCAAAAACTGCGGGAACACAGGGCCCGGATCCGCAGCAGCCGCCATGGCCTGCCGCGCTTTGCCCTGGTGGGCTACACCAACGCCGGCAAGAGCTCTCTGCTGAATGCTCTGAGCAAGCCAGCGGCCGGAGAGGGGGTGCTGGCCGAAAACAAGCTCTTCGCCACCCTCGATCCCACCACCCGTCGGATCAGCCGGCCCAACCCGGCCGGTGGGCCTCCGCAGACGCTGCTTCTCACCGACACGGTGGGCTTCATCCGCGCCTTGCCGCCGCCACTGGTGGAAGCCTTCCGCTCCACCCTCGAGGAAACCCTCGAGGCTGATCAGCTGCTGCTGGTGGTGGATCTCTCCGATCCGGGCTGGACCGACCAGCTCACCACTGTGCACACGATCCTCGATGAACTGGGCAGCGACACACCACGGCGGCTGATCGGCAACCAAATCGACCGCTGCCCCGCCGAAGCCGTCGCTGCGGCCAAAGCCCTCGACCCTCTCACCCTGTTCATCTCGGCCACGGCTGGACTGGGGCTGACGAGCCTGCGCGAGTGGCTGTTCAGCGAAACGCAGTCAAGCGATTGACGTCAGTCGCGGGGCTGGCTATGTCAGCATCTGGCCCATTCCTCAACCCGGCTCCATGGCGCTCCAACTGGGCGACACCGTCCCCGATTTCACCCAGAACTCCCAGCTGGGTCCGATCAACCTCTACGACTTCGCTGGCGACAGCTGGGTTGTTCTCTTCTCCCACCCAGCCGATTACACCCCGGTGTGCACCACCGAGCTGGGTGAAGTGTCGCGCCTGCGCTCCGAGTGGGACAAGCGCAACGTGAAAACCATCGCCCTGAGCGTTGACTCCGCCGAGAGCCATGGCGGCTGGATCTGCGACATCAACGAAACGCAGAACACCACCGTCGACTACCCGATCCTCGCCGATGAGGACAAGAAGGTGAGCGATCTCTACGGGATGATCCACCCGAACTCGCTCAACAACCTCACGGTGCGTTCGGTGTTCATCATCGACCCGAACAAAAAGCTGCGCCTGCAGATCACCTATCCCGCCAGCACCGGCCGCAACTTCCACGAAATCCTGCGGGTGATCGACTCCCTGCAGCTCACCGACCACCACCAGGTGGCCACCCCGGTGAACTGGAAGGACGGCGACGACTGCGTGGTGGTGCCCTCGATCCCCACCGACGAAGCTCGCAACAAGTTCCCCAAGGGCGTGACCGAGATCAAGTCCTACCTGCGCATGACCCCGCAGCCCAACAAGTGATGCGCTGAACGGCCCCAGCCGCTCAAGACCGCTGGCCCCCGGGAGAATGACCCGGGGGCTTTTTGTTGGCCATGCGGGTGTTGGGTCTAATGAGCGGCACCAGCGCCGATGGCGTGGATGCCGTGCTGGCCAGCTTCGAAGGAGCGCCGCGCCGCCCCCGCTGGCGCCTGCTCAGCCGAGCCGCCGTTCCCTACCCGAACGAACTACGCGACCGTTTGATCGCCGCTGGCCAGGGGGAGCTCATTCGCGCGGCCGATGTGTTGGAGCTGGGTGAGGCGCTCACCGAAATCCAGGCCGAGGCGGCGCGCGCTTGCGACCCCGATGGCCGCGCTGAACTGGTGGGCTGCCACGGCCAGACCCTCTGGCATCGGCCGCCTGATCACCAACGCCGGGGTGGCAGCTGGCAATTGCTGCAGGGACCGCTACTGGCGGAGCTGTTGCAGCGGCCGGTGGTGTTCGATTTCCGCGCTGCTGATCTCGCCCTGGGCGGCCAGGGAGCGCCGCTGGTGCCCGCCGCCGATGCGGCTTTGCTGCCGCCGATCGGAGGTTGGCGCGGGCTACTCAACCTGGGGGGCATCGCCAACCTCACGCTGCTCCCGCCTGCGACAGGGCCCGATCGGGGCGCGCCTGTACTCGGATGGGACTGCGGCCCCGCCAACACCCTGCTGGATCTGGCCGTGGCTTACTTCAGCGGTGGGTCCCAACGCTTTGATGCCGGCGGCCAGTGGAGTGCACAGGGGCAGGTGGATGAAGCGCTGCTGAGCCAGTGGCTACAGGAGCCCTACCCGCAACAAACGCCACCCAAATCCACCGGGCGCGAGCTGTTCGGGCGGCCTGATCTGGAGCGGAGACTCCAGCAGTTGAGCCAATCGGCTCAGAGCAGGGGGCAAGAACTGGAGCCTGCCAACGCTCTCGCAAGCCTCACCGCCTTCACGGCCGCCGTGGTGGCACAGGATCTCAGCCGCAGCCCCGCCCTGGTGGAACTCCTGGTGGCCGGCGGCGGCACACGCAACACGCAGCTGATGCTGGAACTGCGACGCCGCTGCCGCGGCCTGGAGCTGCGGCCTCTGGCGGAGCTGGGCATCGCCGACAGCGACCGAGAGGCTCTGGCCTTCGCCTTGCTGGCCTGGTGGCACCGGCTGGGCGTCTGCGGCTCCCTTCCTTCGGTGACAGGAGCGCGACGAGCGGCGGTCTTAGGGGTTCTCGCTTGCCCAGATCAACTTCCACCACGAAGCGCGGGCAGATCCGGCGCCCGTTCATAGGGTGAGGCGATCGGCCAGCAAGTTCATGAGCGCCGGCAACGCCCCCGCCCTTTACGAGCGCATTCGCAGCGATCAGCAGCTCACCCAGGAGCTGTTCCGCCAGGCGCTTCAGGATCCCTCAGGCGCCCTCAACCGCATCTGCAGCCTGGGCAGCGACTGGGGATTGCCCGTGAGCCGCGATGAGGTCAAGGCTCACCTCAACACCATCGACGACCCCGAAACCAAGCAGTGGTTGCTCAAGGCCAGGGGCGGTCTCTAAAGCGGAGCGCCGCGGACGCTTGTCGGCACCCATCCAGCTGAAAAACAGCCAGTAGCTCACGATCGCCAGGCCGGCCGCCACCACCAGCGCCGCCACCTGCTCGAGTCGCTTCACCATGGCGCCAGCCTGTGCATGGGTGAGAAACAGTCTGCAGGGCCGGACCTCCGAGGGGAGATGATGCAGATCAGAGCGGGCCACTGGTGCCCCCATCGGCATCCCCTTGCTTCGTCTCGAACGCGTCTCGAAGATTTATCCCACCGGTGAGGTGCTGCGGGATGTCACCTGGGAGGTGAAGGCGGGGGACCGCATCGGCCTGGTGGGCGTGAACGGAGCCGGTAAATCCACCCAGATGCGGATCATCGCCGGGATGGAGGAGCCCAGCAGCGGCCAGGTGGTGAAGCAGGGTGATCCCCGCATCGTTTACCTCCAGCAGGAATTTGATGTCGATCTGAGCCGGAGCGTGCGCCAAGAGCTGTTCCAAGCCTTCGGCGAAGCCGCTGCGGTGCTTAATCGCCAGCGCGAGGTGGAAGAGGAGATGGGCTCGGAGAAGGCCGCCGAAGATCCCGACCACCTCGATGAGCTGATCCACGAGCTGGGCACGCTGCAGAGCCGCTTTGAGAGCCTGCACGGCTACGAGCTCGATGCCCGCATCGACAAGTTGCTCCCCACGATCGGCTTCACGCCGGAAGGAGCCGAGCAACTTGTGGGCGACTACTCAGGCGGCTGGCAGATGCGCATCGCCTTGGGCAAAGTGCTGCTCCAGGAGCCCGACCTCCTGCTGCTCGATGAGCCCACCAACCACCTGGATGTGGAAACGATCCAATGGCTGGAGGACTACCTGATCAGCCAAACCTGCCCGCTGGTTGTGATCAGTCACGACAGGGCTTTTTTGGATCGGGTCTGCAACCAGATTGTGGAAACCGAGCGGGGTGTATCCCGCTGCTACCTGGGTAACTACAGCCAACATCTGGAGCAGAAAGCGCTAGAGCGTGAGGCAGGCCAGGCCGCCTTTGAGCGCCAGCAGAAAGAACTCGCCACTCAGCAGGCCTACATCGATCGTTTCCGCGCCAGCGCCACCCGATCCACCCAGGCGAAGAGCCGCGAAAAGCTGCTTGACAAGGTGGAGCGGATCGACGCACCGGTGGAGAGCGTGAGCGGGCCGCGCTTCCAATTCCCGCCAGCTCCCCGCAGTGGCCGTTTGATCGCTGAGATCAAGGATCTCAGCCACAGCTACGGCGAGCAGATCCTGTTTCTGGGGACCAATTTGGAGGTGGAGCGAGGCGATCGCATTGCCTTCGTAGGTCCCAATGGCGCCGGTAAATCCACGCTGCTACGGCTGGTGATGGGGATCGAAACGCCCGACGAAGGCAGCGCGAGCCTGGGAGAGCACAACGTGATTGCCGGCTACTTCGAGCAGAACCAGGCTGAGGCGCTCGACCTCAGCAAAACGGTGATCGACACGCTGTTTGAAGCGGTGCCCGACTGGACTCAGACCCAGGTGCGCTCGCTGCTGGGCAGCTTCTGCTTCAGCAATGACGCTGTGTTCAAGGAGGTGGGCAAGCTCTCCGGTGGCGAAAAAGCACGGCTCGCTTTGGCCTTGATGCTGCTGATGCCCTGCAATCTGGTGGTGCTGGATGAGCCCACCAACCACCTCGACATCCCAGCCAAACAGATGCTCGAGGATGCACTGATTGAATACGACGGGGCCGTGCTCGTGGTGAGCCACGACCGCTACTTCATTTCGCGGGTGGCGAACAAGATTGTGGAAATCCGCGACGGCGAACTGATGCTCTATCGCGGCGACTACGCCTACTACCAGCAGAAGAAAGCTGAGGAAGCTGAAGCGCTCACTGCGGCGCGACTGGCAGCCGAGCAGGAAGCCAAACGCAAAGCCAATCGCGACAAGCAGAAGGCCAAAACGGAGTCGCGGAAACAAAAGGCAGCCTGATCACTCAGCCCTGCATCAAGCAGACCAAACCCAAAGACAAACAACTTCACACTTCACTAGGCAAGACGACTCATTCTTCTTGGCCGAGACCCAAGTTGTTCATAGGCTGATAGTTCTCCCAGGAGCGGTCAGAGCATGAACATCCATCCCCAGGCCTTCAACCCCTCCATGGGAGTCGAGCAACTCACAACAGGCCAATCCAGCGGAGTGGGAGCCGGCGGCGACCCGGTCGAGACCTACTTCGAATGCATCACCTCTTGCTCCGTCGACGACGGTGAGTGCGTCACCCAGTGCGTCGAGGTGTTGCGCGACGCTTCAACGTGATCCCATCAAGCTCGAAAGCTCCACTGGGATGACCTGAAGGCGCAGGGCCTGACCTTGACGCTGGACCGTGAGCTCCATGGGGCGGCCCACGCCATTGCGTTCCACCAATTGGGTGAGTTGAGCCGGATCGCGCACCGCCTGATCAGCAGCAGCAGTGATCACGTCACCAACCCGCAGGCCAGCCCGAGCGGCGGGGCCTGCGGGCATCACGCTCCGCACCAGTGCACCTGTGGCTTGAGCACCGCTGCTGCTGCGCACGGCATCAAGACCGACCCCAATCATGGCGTGGCTGACGCTCCCCTTCGTCACCAGCTGCTGGGCGATGGAGCGGGCGCGGTTGATCGGAATGGCAAAGCCAAGGCCTGCACCTGGGCCGGAGCGCACCAGGGTGTTGATGCCCACCACATCACCGTCGGCGTCTAAGAGAGGCCCCCCCGAATTGCCTGGGTTGATGGCCGCGTCGGTCTGGATCAGCTCCAGCCGCTTGTCGGTAATCCCGAGCTTGGCCGCATTGCGGTTCAGGCTGCTCACAATGCCGAGAGTCACCGTCTGGTCGAGTCCAAACGGATTCCCCACGGCGATCACCCAATCACCCACCTGAAGTGCCTCGGAATTCCCTAGGGGAGCCACGGGCCAGGAGCCTCCCCCGCCGAGGCGCACCACCGCCAGGTCGGTGACGCGATCTGCTCCCACAACGGTTCCTTCCACGCTCCGGCCATCACTGAGGCCCACCATCACGCGGTTACTGCCTTCCACAACGTGGGCATTGGTGAGCAGTAAGCCACTGGTGTCATAGATGAAGCCGCTGCCTTGGCCTCGCTCCGTGCGCTGGGAAGGCGGGACAGAGCCGCCGCCCTGGGGCAGACCAAAGAACTGCCTCAGCAGCGGATCCATGAAGGGGAACGACGGCATGACCTGCCGTCCCGGGACCACCACAGTGCGTTCGGTGTCGATCGTGACCACAGCAGGGCCACTGCGACGCACCGCTTCCGCCACAAACGACTGGCGAGACAGCACGGCATTGGCCGCCGGCGACTGGGCCAGCACCGGCGGCAATCCAGCCGCACTCAGGGCTGTGACCAGGGCCAGAGGCAACACCCGGTAAGGCACAGGTGCCATGCAACGGAAACATGCGGACACTGACCGTAAGCAGATTTCAAGACCCGGCCAAGCTCGAGCAAGCGGGTGATTTCCCCACCGCCATCACTGACGACGTTGCTTCAACCGCGCGATGATGGTGCGAACGGTATGAACGCCATCCAGTACGCCCTGCCAGCATCTTTTCTATGAGCTCCGAGCTATTCGCCAAGCTGCTGCCGCTGGTCTACGGAGCCTGCTTTCTGGGATTGCTTTGGCAGGCCTTCCGGATCATGGGCCGGGGCTTTGCCGCGGTGCCTCGTCCTGGTGATCAAAACCGGGCACCCCGCGGTGATCGCACAGGACGACTGACCATCCATCCGGAGCTTCTCGATGCCGATGGACAGCTCACCCGCGATGACCTACTCACGGTGCGATTCGGCGGCGACAACGAGCAGCCCGCCTCACCGAACGACCCCAGCTGAACCCGCACGGGCCCATCAGCTGGTACAACCGTTGGGTGCTTGTGGACACAGCGGAGGCTGAGTGGAGCAAAGAACCCGGATCGTGGCTGCGGTGCTCAAGGCCATCAAGCTGCCTCCCCGCTTCCAGCTGAAGCTGGTGAAGGAAGACCCTATTCGCCTCGAGCTGATCCTCACCCCTGCCTACGGCAAGGACCCCATCCTGGTGGGCCTAGTGGAATCGCAAGACCTGGTGGCCCGTCGCGATCGCGAAGGGCGTGTCCCCAGAGATCTACAGGGCACCTGGGACTGGACTGTTCGCCACGGCAAGGTGAGTACAGGGGGTTGGAACCCTTACCTCAAAGAAGCCCTTCAAACCATGTTCGAAACGGGCCTGCCGGCGATCGTGTACGAGGAGACCACCGGCGAGGTGTATCACCCGGTGGATGGTGCGCGCCACGTGCGCTAGGGCTGCCCGCGAGCGCCACAGCCCCCAGCTGATCCATCCCATGCCCCTGCCGATTGAACCGCTGCTACCCGAGTTGGTGCAGCGGCTCGCGGCCGGGAGCACCATGCTGCTGCAGGCCCCACCTGGCGCCGGCAAAACCACCCGCGTGCCGCTAGCCCTCCTAAAGGCCAGCCAAGGCACCCGGCGCATCCTCATGCTCGAACCGCGCCGGCTGGCGGCCAAGGCGGCTGCAGAGCGCCTCGCCGCGGAGCTTGGAGAAGCTGTAGGCCTGCGGGTGGGTTACCGCGTGCGGATGGAAAGCCGCGTGTCAGCGGCCACACGCATTGAGGTGCTCACCGACGGCCTGTTTCTGCGGCAGCTGCAGAACGATCCGAGCCTGGATGGGGTGGACTGCGTGATCTTCGATGAATTTCACGAACGCCGTTGTGAGGCGGATTTAGCCCTGGCCTTACTGCGCGAAGCCAGAGACCTGCTGACGCCGGAGCTGCGGCTCCTCGTGATGTCAGCCACGCTCAACCTGCAACCCCTGGTGGAGCAACTGCCAGAAGCGGTGCTGCTCAGCAGCGAGGGACGCAGCCATCCAGTAGCCATCAGTCACCAAGCGCCGCGGGAGCGCGAATCACTTCCATCCCAGGTGATCCGCGCCCTCGAAGGCCACTGGCTCGACCAGCGGGGCAGCAGCGAAACGGTGCTCGTGTTTTTGCCAGGCCAGCGGCAGATCCAGCAGACCCAGGAGGCCATCGCCTCCACCCGTTGGGGCACCGACCTGGAGGTGTGTGCGCTGCACGGCAATCTGCCACTCGCTGATCAGAGCCGCGCCATCCGCCCCAGCAACCGCACTGGCGGCAAGGTCGTCCTGGCAACCGCCATTGCGGAAAGCTCCCTCACCATTGAGGGGGTCACCCTCGTGATTGATAGCGGACTCAGTCGCCGCAGCCGCTTCGATCCGGTGAGCGGCATGGAGAGCCTGGTGACCGAGCCAGCCAGCCTCGCCAGCGCCGAGCAGCGGGCCGGCCGCGCTGGCCGACTGGGGCCCGGCCGGGCGCTGCGGCTCTGGAGCCCTGCCGAACAGCAACGCCGACCAGCGTTTGATCCCGCCGCCGTGATGGAAGCAGACCCGGCTCCGCTGGTGCTGCAACTCGCTCAGTGGGGGGCGGGCCTGGGCGATGCGCTTCCCTGGCTGGAAGCCCCACCCAGGGCTCACCTACTGGAAGGCCAAGAGCTGCTCCGTCAGCTGGGAGCGCTCGATACAAACGGAACGCTGACTGATCACGGCCGTCAGATGGCAGCCCTGGGTGTGCATCCGCGGCTGGCACACCTACTGCTGCGAGCCCGCGAGCTGGGGGCCGTCGAGCTGGGCTGCAGCCTGGCGGCTCTGCTCGGCGAGCGTGATCCCCTCCGCCAGGATGAGGCCGGCTCCGATCTGATGCGAAGGCTCGATTGGCTGCGATCAGCGAGCCGCGACCCACGCCGGCAGCAGATTCGCCAACTCAAGCAGCAGCTGGAGCGCCAGCTGGCAGCCACAGAAACGGCCGCAGCTCCTACCCAACCAAGCATTGGCAGCTGCGATGAACACGCCATCGCTGCCGACCTGCTGGCCCATGCCTATCCGGAGCGCGTGGCCGTCGAGCGCACGCCTGGATCGGGCCGCTATCTCACCCGCAGCGGCCGCGGGGCGCTGCTGCACCCCAGCGATCCACTCCTGGGGAGCTCAGCGTTGGCCATCGCCGCAGCCGATGCCGGCAGTAGCGATGCCCGGATTCAGCTGGCGTTGGTGTTGCCCGCCGCCAGCCTCTCTGCACTGGCAGGGGCGAGCGGGCATGAACAGGAGCAAGTGAGCTGGGATCGGCAGCAACAACGCATCCGCGCTGAACGGGAGCTGCGGCTGGGAGCCCTAGTGCTCGAGCGGCGCCCCTGGTCCGATGCCCCACCGGCTGCACTGCGCGCAGCTCTGTTGGAGGGTTTGGAGGAGTTGGGCATCGATGCACTGCCCTGGGATCGCCCCAGCCGTCAGCTGCAGCAGCGCCTTGGCCTAGCCCACCAGCATCTCGGTGCACCATGGCCCGACCGCAGCGATGCAGCTCTCGCCGCCGATCCTGAGCTCTGGCTTGCGGATCAACTCGATGGGATCCGCAGCCGCACTGACCTGCACAACCTCAATCTTCAAGAAGCGCTTTGGAGCGGCCTGCCCTGGGAGCTTCGAGGCCAACTCGAGCAGTTGCTGCCAACAACCTTGGCGATTCCCTCTGGCCGTCAGGCCAGCATCGATTACAGCAGCGGCGAACCGGTGCTGGCGGTGAAGCTTCAAGAGCTCTTCGGAGCTGCTACCACCCCCACGGTGCTGGATGGGCGTTTGCCCATCACGGTTCACCTGCTTTCACCGGCAGGCCGACCCGCAGCGATCACCCAGGATCTAGCTGGTTTCTGGCG
>JBIIDQ010000212.1:0-3834 GCA_044238295.1 Vulcanococcus sp. | reverse complement strand
CGGGTCTGGCGGGGGCGCAATCGCACCGCAGCGAAGCAGCGAGCCTTCATAGGCATTCGCTACAACGGTCAGGCGGAATTCGGCTACGGCGAACTCACCCCGGAGCGGGCGGCGCGCTACGAAAGCTTCATCGGCGGCCTCCATAGCGTTTACAACGATCTGGAGCAGCCTCCCTCCAGCTATCGCGGTGCCTACAGCATTTCGATGGGGCAGCAGATCCGCTACTACCTGCCCCGCATTCGCATGGTGATGGGCCTCAGGCCCGATGGGCGCGTGGAGGTGTTGATGAGTAGGGATGGCCTCACCCTGGAACAGACCAAAGACCTGGCCCGCAGACGCGGCCTCAGGGCGGCTTACCTGCCGGACCATGCCTCAAAAAGCCGGCTGATCATTCCTGGGGTGAAGGGCTTCAGCCAGGACGACGCCAACTGGATCAGTGGGGGCGCCACCAGCTTTGTCCATGTGCCCTACCTGCTGCGCCTGAGTCGGCGGAGCGTTCCCCTGCAGGGGAACCTGATGGAGACCTTCGCCAGGCAATCGGCCAACAGCAGCTGCGGCAATCCTCTGGAGTGCGGTCAATCGCTGGGCACACAGATCCTCGATCGGGCGCTGGCCGGCTTCAACCGGCTGATGGAGCAGGGCGTAGAACCTCTCGCCCGCTTGATCTGGGAACCCAAGGGCAAGCGTTCACCGAAGCGGGAGGGTCTGCGCTCGCCCCTGCGGGAACCACCGATCACCGCCGACCCTATGGCCCTGCGCGAACTGCAACTCAGCGAGGAAGCCGCGGCCAGCAGTGAAGAAGCCGCGCCCCTAGCGCCAGATCTGCCGCCACCACTGCTGCTGCAGGAAGGCCAGGATCTCCCGGCGGACCCGGACGCCACCAGCGCCGACCCAGCACTGGTGCCAGCGATGCCTCAGGCCGATGCGTTGGATCCAGGGGTCAACCAACAACCCGCCACGATGCCGAAAGGAGCACCGCCACCACCACCGTTACTGCCCCCGTTGACACCTCCACCCTTGCCGTGAGGGCCTGACTCAGGCGCTGGCGAGGGCTCGAACCACATCACCACGGGTGAGCACGCCAACAGGCTGTTTGGCTGCATCGAGCACAAAGAGGCGCTGGGTGCTGCGCTCATGCAGCAACTTGGCCGCTGCGGGTAAGGAGAGGTCGGCCTCACAGTGATGCGGGCTCTTGCTCATCACCTCACCCACGGTGCTGCCAAGCACCTGGTGAACTTCCTTGTCCCAGTTGAGCGGGTTGCGGAGATAGATCACCGCATCCAGCAGCATCACGTAAGGGCCAGCATCGAAGCCGCTCTCGCGCACCATCAGATCCTGCTCAGTGAGTTCACCCACCAGAACACCACTGGCATCGACCACCGGCAGCCCGCTGATGTGGTGCTCGCTCATCAATTGCACCGCCTCCTGCAGAGGTGTGGTGGTGGAGACACTGCGCACCGGGGTGGTCATCACTTCGGAGACGCGGCGTTCGACGACCATGGCAGGCTCAGCACTGGCGCCATTGTGACCCGCGATGAACCTGCAACGGCGCCTTGCCGATGGCCTCACCGTGGGGAGAGCGGTGATCGGTCTGCCCCTGATCGTGGCCCTCAGTGGCGGCTACGCCAGCGTGGCCTGGTGGTTGCTGCTGCTGGGCGGCCTCAGTGACGCCGCGGACGGCTGGCTGGCGCGGCGCGCCGGCGGTGGCTCGGTGTGGGGGGCTCGCCTCGATCCCCTCACCGACAAGATCCTGATCCTGGCGCCTCTGCTCTGGCTTGGGGCGCAGGACAGTCTTCCCCTCTGGGCAATCTGGCTACTGCTGGCCCGGGAGCTATTGATCTCCGGATGGCGTGCCGGCCAAGGGAGTGGCGGTCCAGCCTCCTGGAGCGGCAAGGCCAAAACAATTCTGCAGTTCGCCTCCTTGCTGCTGATGCTCTGGCCGAGCGGCTGGGGGGCAGCTGTGGCCGAAGGCCTGCACAGCCTGGGGTTCTGGCTGTTCTGGCCCTCGCTACTGCTCGCCCTCAGTTCCGCCTGGGGCTACATGCGCAAGGCCTGATCGATCAGCCGATCAAGGCCTCATCGCTGCTGAAATCAGGGCTGGTGGGCATGCGGCCGGCGTAGTCGTTGGTGTAGCTGTCAGCCATGGCTGCTTCCACGCTGTAGGCCGGCGTCCAGGCAAGCTCGCGCTGCACGCGGGTCACATCGGTGAGGAAATGGGCCAGGCGCAGCGGGAAACCCTTGCGTGCTTTCTTGTCGAGCCCGGAGGGATCGAAGCTGCGGATCTCCACCGCAGCGGGATCCTTGCCACAAGCCCGGGCCGCAGCCGCCACCAGGCCGCGGAAGGTAATGCCCTGCACGCTGCTGCAGTTGTAGACGCGGTTGGCCGCCGCATCCACTCCGAGGCTCAGGGCCATCGCCGCAGCTAAATCGTTCACATGGCCGAGCTGCGTGATCGTGGTGCCATCGCCGGGCAGCGGCACCGGCCGGCCGTGCACGATGCGATCAAAGAACCAGCTCTCCACCGGGTTGTAGTTGCCGGCACCCACGATGTAGGTGGGGCGGAAGCTGGTGAAGGGGATCTTCTCAGCGCTGAGCCAAGCCTCGGTGTCGAGCTTGCCGCTGTGGCGGCTCTGCGGATCGGTGGGGGAGTCTTCGCTGAGGGGCCAGAGCTCGCTGTCGGCGTAGACGCCGGCAGAGCTCACATAGAGAAAGCGGTGGCTTGGGGCACCGGTGCACTCGATGACGGCGCGGCTGTCGTCGAGGGTGCGGCCGGAGCTATCGACGATCACATCGAAGCTGCGGCCCTTCAGGGCAGCCAGGCCATCGGCGGTGCTGCGGTCGCCGCACAGGTGCTCAACGCCGGCCGGCACTGGGTTCTTGCCGCGGGTGAACAGAGTGAGCTCGTGGCCCTCGGAGAGCAGCTGCGCCACCAGGGGCTTACCCACGAAGCGGGTGCCGCCCATCACGAGGATCTTCACGCCGGAGCTGATCAAACAGGCGGTCATTCAAAGCCTTGTCGCCCCACACTGGGCAACAACGAGCCAACGGACGAATGGGACGGTTTCAAGAGGTTGTGCGGGCGCTCAACAACCTCAAGCTCCTGGCAGCGATCGGTCGCAGCGGCGGTGATCTGAGCAGCGTGGCCGACCTGGTGGACAGCTTCCTCGACAGCCCGCAAATGGCCGACTGCGTGCACCGGTTCCGGGCTCTCCCCGGGGGCGAGGAGCTAATGGATAAACGCTATCCACCCCTCCAGCCCGACATCGAACGTCTCGCCCAACTGCCGGCAGAAACCCTCGGCGGGCGTTACGCCCGCCTGATCACCAGCCTTGGCTACGACCCGGAGTTCTTTCGTCCACGGCCCACCAGCAGCGAGGCCCAGTGGCTCACGCAGCGCATCGCCACCACCCACGACATTCACCATGTGGTGTGCGGGTTTGGCACAGAAGCGGCCGGTGAAAGCGGCGTGCTGGCGGTGACGGCCGCCCAAATCGGCTTCCCCGCCTACGTGCTGCTCACCAGCGCCGGCCAACTGGCCAGCTTCCGCCTTCAGATCGAACGCTTTGAAACGATCAGCTGTGCGGTGAGCCATGGCCACGCCATCGCTCGCCAAGCCGGCTGTCTGGCAGCGGTCCGCTGGGAAGAGGGCTGGGAGAAACCCGTGAGCCAATGGCGCCAGGAGCTGGGCATCAGCGATCCCGCTGATCAAGAGGCTTACGGCCTGGCCGCCCAGCTGCCATGAAACTGCCCCAGCGCTGGACGGCCCAACCCTCCAGCCTCGGCCTCACCCAGGGCTACCGCCACTTCCAGCTGCTGGGGGAGCAGGGCAAAGGC
>JBIIDQ010000211.1:0-3835 GCA_044238295.1 Vulcanococcus sp. | reverse complement strand
TGGGCCATGGCGCCGCTGACGCGGCCGCTCACACCGGTGTCAATTTCATCAAACAGCAGGGTCACGTGGGGATCCGCCGCGGCCAGGCAGGTTTTCAGCGCCAGCAAGAAGCGCGACATCTCACCGCCTGAAGCCACCTCAGCCAGGGGTGCCAGGGGCTGGCCGGGATTGGCGGAAAACAGAAACTGCACCACATCCGCACCCTCTTCCCCGGGGGTGGCCGGCTCGATCGCCACACTGAAACGCACGTTCGCCAGGCCCATCGGGCGCAGCGCCTGCATCAGTTGCTGCTCCAACTGCTCAGCGGCGGCGCGGCGGGCAGCACTGAGGTGGGCGTTGCAGCGGTCGCGTTGCTGCCGAGCCGTCAACTCTGCGGCTTCGAGCGCTTCCAGGCTGGCCTCAGCGCCGCCGGGTGCCAACTGCTCTCGCAGCACATCCCGCCAGGTGATCAGCTCGGCAAGGCTTTTTCCATGGCGGCGTTCCAAGGCCTTGAGCTGAGCGATGCGCTGCTGCAACTGATCAAGGCTGTCGGGGTCGCTCTCCAATCCGGCGCCGTAGCGATCGAGATCGCGGGCCAGGTCTTGGAGCTGGGCCAAGCCATCGCTGCAGCGGCTGGCCAGCGCGGCCACCTCAGGGTCCAATTGCTGCATCCCCGCCAGTTCGCCCTCGCAGGCCGCCAGGTGATCCAGCACCGAAGGAGCCTCCTCGGCCCCATCCACCAGCCGGCCGATGAGGGTCATCACACCCTCTTGCAGGCGCACACCGTGGGCCAGGCGGTTCTCCTCGGCCTGCAGCCGCTCCCGCTCGGCCGGATCCTCAAGCTGGGCTGCCTCCATATCGGAGAGCAACTGCTCCTGGCGTTCACGCTCCTGCTGCAGTTGCTCCCAGTTGCTCTGGGCCTGCTCGAGTGATTGAGAGGCGGCCCGCCAATCGCGAAAGGCTTCCGCCACCACGGGCAGCTGGGCCTGCAGCAGCTCGCCAGCAAAGCGATCCAGCCAACGCCGCTGTTGACCGGGGCGCGCCAGTTGCTGGGTTTGCCCCTGGACGGTGAGATCGAGCAGCAGGGGGCGCAGCTCCTGAATCTGGCTGCGGTTCACCGCCACACCATTCAGCCGGTGCCGACTGCTGAGGCGGTCCTCACTGAGCCGCCACTCGCGGCTGAGCAGGATTTCGCCGTCGTCAGTGTCGAGCTGCTGCTGCTCCAGCCAGATCTGCAGCGGCGGTGTGAGGCTGAAGCTGGCCTCGATCGCGCCACGCTCGCTCCCTTGGCGCAACAGTCGTGGGCCAGCAGTGCCGCCCAACAGCGCATCCAGCGCATCCAACAGGATCGATTTACCGGCACCGGTTTCGCCGGTGAGAACCGTGAAACCCCCACTGAAATCAAGCTGCAGCTGCTCGATCAGGGCAATGTTCTGCAGGCGCAGTCCGGTGAGCACAGCTGGCGGCCGGTGTTGAGCCCGACCGTAGCGGCTGCTTCTTTCGTTTAGAAGAGGGACAACACTGAAAGGGCACCCGGGGCCCGAACCCGCGGTATGCCAAGGACCAACAGCCCGATCACCCCCCTAGAGGCCGCCGCCGCCGCCATGCAGCACAACGTGCTGGGAGCAAACGTTGTCGGCGAGGACCTTGGCGACGCAACACAGGACGACCTCGGCGACAACGCACCCAACACCAACCTCGATCAGCCCACGCAAGCCGAGCAACCGGCAGCCACCTCTGCTGCACCCCCCAACGCTGACCTCAGCGATTTCATTGAGGTCTCCGGCCTGCTCGAGTACGACCCGGCCGCCATCAGCCGCATCTATGCCGGCGCCCCCCAACGCCTAATCCGGCGCATCTGGCAAACGCTGGTGCCCATCGGCCTCTACTTATTAAGCGTGGGGATCGACTGGCTCACCCGCCGGCTCAAGAACCCCGACCATGCCCGGGCCCGAGCCAAGGAGGCGGCCGACTTAGTGGCTTCCCTCGGCCCCGCCTTCATCAAGGCCGGCCAGGCTCTTTCCACCCGGCCCGACATCGTGCCCCCCCTGCTGCTGGAGGAGCTGGCAGGCCTGCAAGACCAACTACCGGGCTTCGATTCAGCGCTGGCGATGGCCTGCATCGAGGAAGACCTCGGCGCGCCAATCGCTTCGATCTACGCCGAGCTGGAGCGCGAACCGATCTCTGCTGCCTCTCTCGGCCAAGTGCACCGCGGTGTGTTGCTCAACGGCGAGAAGGTGGCTGTGAAGGTGCAGCGGCCCGGCCTGCGCGAGCAAATCACGCTCGATCTCTACATCGTGCGGAATATCGCTGCCTGGCTCAACCGCAACATCGGCCTGATCCGCTCCGATCTGGTGGCCCTGATCGATGAGCTGGGCAAGCGGGTGTTTGAAGAAATGGACTACTGCAATGAGGCGTCGAACGCGGAGCGTTTCGCCGAACTGCACGCCCACAACCCCCGGATCGCCGTTCCCCGCATCCACCACCACGCCACAGCCCGGCGCGTGCTCACGATGGAGTGGATCGATGGGGTGAAACTCACCAACCTCGAAGCGGTGCGCCAGCTGGGCATCGATCCCGACGAGATGGTGAACGTGGGCGTGAACTGCTCGCTGCAGCAGCTGCTCGAGCACGGCTTCTTCCACGCCGATCCCCACCCCGGCAACCTGCTGGCCCTGGCCGATGGCCGGCTGGCGTATCTCGATTTCGGGATGATGAGCACCGTGAGCCGCGAGAGCCGCACGGGACTGATCCAAGCGGTGGTGCACCTGGTGAACCGCAACTTCGGGAAGCTCTCAAAAGACTTCGTGAGCCTCGGCTTCCTGGCGGAAGACGTGGACCTCTCACCGATCGTGCCGGCCTTCGAGCAGGTGTTCGGCCAAGCCCTGGAAATGGGGGTGAGCCGCATGGATTTCAAGGCCGTCACCGACGACCTCAGCGGCGTGATGTACCGGTTCCCCTTCCAGGTGCCTCCCTACTACGCCCTGATCATCCGCTCGCTGGTGACGCTCGAGGGCATCGCCCTCAGCGTGGACCCCGACTTCAAGATCCTCGGCGCCGCCTATCCCTACTTCGCCCGCCGGCTGATGGAAGACCCCGATCCGCAGCTGCGCAACAGCCTCAAAGAGATGCTGTTCGACGGCGAGATCTTCCGCTGGCAGCGGCTCGACAACCTGATCAGCAGCGCCGCCAGCGGCAGCCAACTCGATCTCGATGGCCTGCTGGATCAGGTGCTCGACTTCCTCTTCTCCCCGAATGCCGGGATGCTGCGCGGTCAATTAGTGGAAGCGGCGGTCAATCAGATGGATGCCCTGGGCTGGCAGGCCACTCTGCGAATCACCCAGCGGCTGCCACGGCCGCTGCGCCCCCCCGGCCTACGCGATGCCCAGCCGCTGAGCGCCAACGACGCAGAACTGCTCTCGCTCGAGCCGATTCAACGCTTGGTGGCCATCCTGCGCCAACTGCCCGGCTTCGATCCCCAACTCCTGCTCAAGCGAGTGCCGCGGCTGTTACAGGAAACAGAGCTGCGCCGCATGGGCGCCGAGCTTGCCCGGGGCCTGGCGGAGCGGGGAGTCGTGCACCTGGTGCGGGATGTGCTGGTGGGTGCGGATCGCAGAGGCCGGACTGCCTTGCAACAACCGGCCTAAGGTCGGGCCCAGGTTGATCCACGGCACTCCATGGCTACACGCAAGCGACAGCGTTTTGTTGCCGCACTGCTGGGCCTGGGCCTGATCGGCGGATCTCCAGCAGCCCTGGCCGCCGAAAACGTTGTGTTCGTGACGGGTGCTTTCCGGCGATCGATCGCCGTTTCCGATCTCGTCTACTTGGCTGAAACGGGCCAGGCCAGGGGACTGAT